>DASQFN010000027.1 GCA_035633115.1 Gemmatimonadaceae bacterium
TTGACTTACCGCCAGTTCGACGAGCGCGCGACGCGGCTCGCCAACTACTTGCGCGCGACGACCGGAGTGCGAAGCGGCGATTGCGTCGCAGTGCTTTCGACGAACCGCGCCGGCATTCTCGAAGCCTTCTTCGCTGCCGCCAAACTGACGGCCGTGCTCGCTCCGCTCAACTACCGGCTGACGGCGAGCGAACTCGAATACATTCTCGGTGATTGCCAACCGAAATTGTTGCTCTACGAAAAAGCTTTCGCGGATGTGGTGCAGGAACTGAGCCGGCGGGGCGGCGTCCGTCATGCGCTCGCGTTTGACGATGATGACGATGCGGCGGGTGTCTGTTACGAACAGGCGCTCGCGGATGCAAGCTCAACGCAGATCGAGGTTGAAGCCTTCGACCCCGAAATGCCCGCGCTGATCATTTACACTTCGGGCACGACCGGACACCCGAAGGGAGCCGTGCTCTCGCACCGGATGCTCGCGTGGAACTCCATCAACACGAACCTCGCGTGGGACATCGTTTCTACTGACATCACGACCGTTCACGCGCCGCTCTTCCACACCGGCGGCTTCAACGTGCTCACGCTGCCGTTGCTGCACATCGGCGCGAGCCTCCTTATCATGCCGACCTTCGACGCGGCGCGCGTGCTTGAAGTCATCGAGCAACACCGCTGCACCATCTTTTTCGGCGTGCCGACGATGTTTCAGATGATGCTCGAATCGCCGCGCTTCGCGACGACGGATTTCAGTTCCGTGCGCTACTTCATCTCCGGCGGCGCGCCGTGCCCCGTGCCGCTCATCGAAGCCTACCAACGGCGTGGCGTCTCGTTCGTGCAGGGCTACGGCTTAACTGAGGTCGGACCCAACTGCTTCAAGCTCGGTCTCGAAGACGCGGTCCGGAAAGCCGGCTCCATCGGCTTTCCGGTGCTGCACAGCGCGGCGCGCATTGTTGCCTCTGACGGCGGGGATGTCGCGTCAAATGAGGTCGGCGAACTATATTTGCGCGGCGGCCACGTCTGCTCCGGCTACTGGCGCAACGACGAGGCGACAGCGGAGGCACTGCGCGACGGATGGTTTCACACCGGCGACCTCGCGCGGCGGGACGAAGAGGGTTACTACTACATCGCCGGGCGCGCTAAAGACATGATCATCTCCGGCGGCGAAAACATTTATCCGGCGGAAGTCGAAGCCGTGCTCCACGCTCATCCGGCGGTCGCCTCCGCCGCGCTCGTCGGCATCCCCGACACGAAATGGGGCGAAGTCCCAATCGCGGTCATCATCAAGCGCGACACCGCGACGGTGACGCCCGCCGAAATCATCGAGTTTTGCGCGACACGTTTGGCGCGCTATAAACTGCCGAAACAGATTTTTTTCGTCGAAGAGTTTCCGCTCTCGGCTTCGGGCAAGGTGCTCAAACGAACGCTCAAAGAGCACGTCGAAAACAGTCTATCTTCCCTTCCATCCTAAATCGTCTCCAAAGGTTGGCACAGCATAAAAGAGATGATCCACGAAACCAAAGGAAACGAGACGCGAAATGCGTTAGTCTTGCTTCGCGTCTGTTCGTGTGGTTTCGTAGATAACTTTCCTGCTGCGCCCTAATCTCATCAGTTTCGGTTTAGCGGCAAGCCGAAGCGGAGAGTTTGAGCATGAAACACTTCCTGACGTTGAGCTTTGCGCTAACGGCGATGCTTTTAAGCACAGACGTGGCGCGTGCAGGGAGTTGGACGCAAGGCAGCGCTACCAACGCCGCTGGGACGCGTGGCTATAAATTGTGGACTCCCGACCGTTACAACAAGAAGAAGCCTGTGCCGCTCGTGCTGATGCTCCACGGCTGCACGCAGGCGCCCGACGACTTCGCCGCTGGTGCGCGGATGAACGCGGTCGCGGACGCGCACAACTTTCTCGTCGCCTACCCGGAGCAACCCGCCAGCGCGAAC
>DASQFN010000028.1 GCA_035633115.1 Gemmatimonadaceae bacterium
GACGTGGGCGTCGGCCAGGCGGCGGTGCCGCGGTTGACCTTCGGTGGCCAAACCGAGCTCCATACCATGATCTTGGTGGACGGTGCGGACAATATCCAGACCTTCACGGGGCTGCCGCGCGCTACCCCCTCACAGGAGTCGGCCCAGGAGTTCCGCGTGCTCAACAGCACCTATCTGGCCGAATATGGCCGGGTGCTCGGCGGCTTCGTCAACATCATCACCAAATCGGGAACGAACAAATTTCGCGGCTCGCTCTACTACTTCGGGATGAATGACGCGCTCAACGCGCGACCACTGCTGACCACTCCCAATTACGCGCAGCGGCAAAACCAGTTCGGGGCGGTGATCGGCGGTCCGATCAAGAAGGACAGAACTTTCTTTTTCGGCAACTACGAAGGGCAGCGCCGCGCCGAATCCAATCGATTCTCCAGGGTTATCCTCGACAACCTCGGACCAGCGGACGGCAGCCAGCCCAACACGATCAACGAGGTCAAAAGGTTTTATCGTCTGACACCCGAGACGCCCGACCTCCTGCGCACAAACGACTACAACAGCGGCCTTGTTAGGCTGGATCACAGGCTCAACGCCAACAACAATCTTTCCGCCCGTTACAATCTTCTGGATTCGACCACCACGGGGTTTCTGGGCGGCGGCGGGCGCGCCTCGGCAGCCTCGACTACAGCAAGGAATAACTTCGTCCTCGACCAGTCCTTGGTGGCCAGCGAGACAGCCGTGTTAGGAGCCAACAAGGTCAATGAAGTCCGCGTCCAGTGGGCGCGGCGGAGCTTCGATTTTCCCTCCGTGCTCAAGGAGCCTGCCCTGGAGGTCTCCAATTTGCTCCTGACCGGGAAGAGCACCTCGGACGCGGACTTCTACCGCGAATCACGCCTGCAGATATCCGACAGCTTCAGCTACACCCGTGCGAGCCATGCCTTGAAGTTTGGAGCCGACTTTAGCAACCTCCGCGACACGACCGAGTGGGATCTTTTCTTCCCCGCGCGGGTGATTTTCGCGAACCTGGGCGGAGCCGGGCCGACTTTTTTCAACCATACTCCGGTGGTCTTCTGGTGGCCGATCCCCACCGGGACCACGCAGGGTGTGCCGACGCCCGTCCCCTTTACGCAAGCCGTTCCCGCGCCATACCAGGCCCTCCCCATCATAAGGTTTGATCACAATAGTTTTGGTTTTTTTGCTCAGGATGAGTGGAAAGCGACGCCCAAACTGGTGCTCACCTACGGGCTCCGCTACGACTTTGAAACCTACCCCGATGAGATCGTCCGGCGCGAGGACCTCAACAATGTTCAGCCGCGCGTGGGCCTGGCTTACGCGTTTAACCCGCGCACCGTGGTGCGCGCGGGATTCGGGATTTTCAGTGACCGCATCGCTTCGAGCGGCATCGGTCAGATGATCGGTCCCACCATTTTCAATGGCACTGGTTATTTGCCAAACTCTCAGGTCCTGTATCCGGGCATCCCGACCGTGCGAGGCCGGTTCATCAATCCCACGGTGCGCGGACCGGTCCTGGCGCCCCCTGCCACGCTCACCTTCACGACGACCGGGCAGGTGCCAGCGACGCCGACGGTCGGCGGCGTCATCAATCCGGGCCTCAACGCAAACCTCTCCGGAAACCTCCGCACCCCTTACGCCAAGCAAGCGAGCGTAGAGATTTCGCGTGAGATCGGCGGCGGTGTGGCCGTGTCTGCGAGCTACTTGTATGTCCACGCGCTCAAGCTTCTCGCACCCACAGGCATGCTCAACGGCGTGCAGACCGGGACACAACCCAGCGGTGAGCCCATCCTTGGGGCAAGAAGATTTCCAGAACTCGGCGACTTCTTTGTTTTCGACAATGGCGGATACTCCATTTTTAATGGCGGGAGCTTCGAGGTCCAGAAGCGCTTCGCTCACGGGCTCAGTTTTCACAGCAGCTATACTTACTCGAAGACCATCTCCAACACCGAGTCGGTGACTGCTGTCAACGACTTTCCCGAAAACCCCGACCGGAATTTGGAGCGCGCCCTCTCGCGCCAGCACGCGCGCCACCGCTACACTCTGGCCTTCCTCGGTCAAGTCCCGCAAAGCGTCCCCGTCTTGCGCGAGTTCAAGTTCAGCTCGATCCTGACGGCCCAGAGCGGCAGGTTCTTCACCGTTTTCGCCGGCTTGGACGCGAACGGCGACGGCAACCCGACCAGCGACCGCCCCGGCGGTTTGGGACGGAACTCGCTGGAAGGTCCCGGCAATGTCAGCCTCGACGTGCGCGTCGCGCGCGCGATAAATCTGAGCGAGCGCTGGAGCCTCGAATTGACTCTCGACGCTTTCAACCTGTTCAACCGCGTCAACGTCACTGACCTAAACACCCTTTACGGCGGGAACAGTCTCAGCGTCCCGCCGATTCCGGTTCTGGGGTTCGGCACGCCTCGCGATGTCTCCAACCCCCGGCAATTCCAGTACGGGCTCAGGTTGAAATTCTGAGGGGTCGAAAAAACGCAGCGCGATCTTTCGACTCGCCTGCGGGGACGAAAACTTGAGTGCGGGGCGTCCTGGCTGTGGCAGTCAGACGAACGCGGCGAACTTCGGATACGGCATACATCACAAAAGGAGAAGTGCTCATGCATCGTCTCATTCTTATTCTCTCCCTGGTCTTGTTCGCGGCGATTGCGCCCACCACGGCGTCGGCAACCACCTGCTCCGAGCTGATGCAGGCGCCGATCCCAAACACGACGATCACGCTAGCGCAGGTGAACCCCGCCACCACGAACCCGCTCGCTCCCGCACACTGCGAGTCATTGGCAAAATCAACGAGCGCGTGGGCCAGGACGGCAAGCCCTACGCCATCGGCTTCCACTTGCGCCTGCCGGTCGATTGGAATGACCGCTTCTTTTTCCAGGGCGGCGGCGGCCTGGACGGCAACCTCGGTACCGCCCTCGGGACCATCGGCATCGGCCAACCTACGAACGCCGTCAGCCGGGGCTACGCCGTGGTCTCAACGGACGCGGGACACACGATTGAGCCCGTGCCCCTCATCGGCGGCGCGCTGTTTGGCCTCGACCCGCAGGCGCGCAGCGACTTCGGCTACAACGCCCTCGACAAAGTGACCCGCATCGCCAAGCTCATCATCAGGCTGCACTACGGGAAGAGGCCGCGCTACTCGTACTTCATCGGCTGCTCGAACGGGGGCCGCCAGGGGATGGTCGCCTCGCAGCGTTTCCCCGAACACTTCGACGGCATCGTCGCCGGCAATCCAGGTTTCAACCTGCCCAAAGCTGGGGTCGCCGAAGCATGGGATTCTCAAGCGTTCGCCGGCGCGGCGACACAACTAGACGTGGGCGGGCAGCCGTATCTGCCGACTTCGTTCTCTTTCGCCGACCTCGCGCTGGCGGCAAATGCCGTCCTGAACGGGTGCGACGGGCTGGACGGATTGGCGGACGGCATCGTCAACAACTTCCCGGCCTGCCGCTTCGACCCTTCGACGCTCCAGTGTCCGGGGGCGAAGGATGCGACGTGCCTCTCGGCGGAACAGGTGACGGCCTTGAAGACAGTCTTCCGGGGCGCCAGGAATTCCTGGGGTCGCAGGCTCTATGCGGACTGGCCGTGGGACGCCGGGATCGGCACGCCCGGCTGGCGCGTGTGGAAGATCGGCTTCCCCGCGCCCCCCGGCGCCCCGCTCGTCAACAACGCGATCAACCTTACGCTGGGCGCGACGGCAGTGCCCTACGTCTTTGTGACGCCGCCCGACGCCGTCCCCGCGAGCGGCCTCGTCCAATACATGATGAACTTCAACTTCGACCTGGACGCGCCGCGGATTTTCCAGACCTCGGGGATTTATAACGAGTCCTCGATGGAGTTCATGTCCGCCAACTCCACCGACCTCAGGGAGTTTCGGCGGCGCCGCGGCAAGCTGATCATCTACCACGGCGGAAGCGACCCGGTATTCTCGGCCAACGACACGATCAGGTGGTACGAGCGACTGATGCGGGACGCCCCCGGCCACGCGGATCATTTCGCGCGGCTGTTCCTCGTCCCTGGCATGAACCATTGCGGGGGCGGCCCCTGCACCGATCTGCTCGACGCGCTGGCGCCACTCGTAGACTGGGTGGAGCACGGCCGCGCGCCGGACAAGATCATCGGCGCCGCGAACCCCGGCAGCCCATGGCCGGGGCGCACGCGGCCACTCTGCCCATATCCTACGCAGGCCCACTACAAGGGTAGTGGTGACATTAACAGCGCTGCAAATTTCATCTGTCGGGAACCGCGTCAGGGTCACGACCACGACGACCGCGATGATTGACGTTTTGTTCACGACGCCCAGCTTTGCGTTTTGCTATTAGTGACGCTCTACACTCACAGGCTTCTTAAGCTATGGGGCTGACTCGTGCCGATTTGCCGCTGCACCAGCTTCTGCGCGACAAAGCGTTTGATGAGCCAGATCGCGTGGCGAT
>DASQFN010000029.1 GCA_035633115.1 Gemmatimonadaceae bacterium
CGGACGACCGGATCACTTTCACGAAACGGTTGCAAAGCCGCGCCCCGTCGATTGACTGGATGGCGCATGGAGTGACGTCACAATGAGTGACTGGCAGAGGATCCTGAAGGAAGAGAGCATCGCGACTCTCGACAAGCTGCACGAGAAGTTCGGCGACGCCATCGACGTCGAGGCGCTGAAGCCTGCGTTCGACAACTTCCAGATGCGCATCACGCCTGCGGTGATTGACGGGATCAAGGAAGTCGGCGACCCGATGTGGCAGCAGTACATCCCGACCGTCGAGGAGCTCGACGTGGTGGACGGAATCATCGACTCGCTCGACGAGGACGGTGACTCCCCTGTTCCAAACATCACGCACCGGTATCCGGACCGCGCGCTGTTCCTCGTGAGCCCGGTGTGCGCCAGTTACTGCCGCTTCTGCACCCGGCGGAGAAAAGTCGGCGACCCCGAGAAGATCCCGCTCAACCAGTACGACTCGGCGTTCAAGTACCTGCGGGAGCACACCGAGATTCGCGACGTCATCATGAGCGGCGGCGACCCGATGATGCTGAGCGACCGGCGGCTGGAGTATCTCTTCCAGCAATTGAGGGCGATTCCGCACATCGAGATCATCCGGATCGGGAGCCGCATCACCTCGCATCTGCCCGAGCGAATCACGCCGGAGTTCTGTGAGATGGTGCAGAAGTACCACCCGGTCTTCATGAATACCCACTTCAACCACCCCGACGAGCTGACGCCGGCGGCCGTTGCCGCTCTCGATCGGCTGTCGAAGGCAGGCATCTCCCTTGGATGCCAGACTGTGCTGCTCAAGGGAGTGAACGATGATCCCAAGGTGATGATGAAACTGATGCACGAGCTGCTGAAGGCGCGCGTGCGTCCGTACTACATCTACATGGCCGACCAGGTCGCCGGCGGCGAGCACTTCCGCACGACTGTGCAGAAGGGTCTGGAGATCATCCAGGCTCTCCGCGGCTGGACGTCGGGTCTGGCTGTGCCGCAGTTCGTGATCGACGCACCGGGCGGCGGCGGCAAGGTTCCGCTGCTTCCGGAGTACGTCGAAGAGATCAATGACGACGAGGTGGTCTTCCGGAACTACGAGGGCAAACGCTTCACGTACAAGCAGCCGCGTCCGACGACGGTTCCCGACCAGCGCGATGCCGAGCCGGACATTGTGCCGATTCGTCGCGGGAAAAAGAAGGAGAAGGAACGCGTGGCGCGGACAAAGCGGAGAAAAGTCTCCGGAGAGTAAGAATGAAGGCCGTCCGAGTCGGACGGCCTTCTTATCATTGCTGACGAGCGACTACGACGCATCCACTTTCTCCCGGGGGTCTGGCGGGAGCGCGGGCGACGACGTCGCGCAGCTGGTCCGGACGGTCGGTAAAGATGCCATCCACTCCCATTTCCAGTAAAGACAGCATTTCCTGCTCGTCGTTAACGGTGTACGGATGCACGAGGAGGCACGCCGCGTGCGCCGCCTGGATGAGCGCAGGAGTGGCGTCCTGCTTTCCCACACCTATTCCGGCGGCGTACGCGCGCACATCAGAGAGCTGGTCGATGATCGCGGCCGGAGGCGTGGGCGACACGAGCTGAATGAGAGGAAACGTCGGATCGAGCGCTTTGAAGCGCAGCAGGCTCGCCCTGCTGAACGACTGAAGGAAGACACGCGGCAAGGCAGATGTGCCGGGACTGATTCCGTTTTGCCGGAAGACAGCTACGAGGTCGGCCTCGATGCCGGGATACGATTCGGGGTCCTTTGTCTCGATGTACAATCTTGTCGAACCCGCGTAGCGCGCGAGAATATCGGCCACACGTGGCACACGCAGACCCACGAATTCGGGGCGCGCCAGCGTCGGGTAGGTTGAGTTGAACCACGTGCCGGCGTCGCATCTCTCGACCTGTGCGATAGTCTTTTCGGCCACGCGCCCGGTGCAGTCGGCCGACATACCGCGCGCCGTCCGGTCGAGAGTAGCGTCGTGAAGCACGACTAGCACACCGTCCTTCGTGCGCTGAACGTCAAGCTCGATGTAGTCGGCGCCGAGCTGAACAGCGCGATCGTACGCGGCAGTCGTATGCTCCGGTGCCACGGCAGATGCGCCACGATGCGCGATGACTATCGCGCGCGCAGGCTGGAGCGGCCCGGTCCCCCGAAGCACGTAACAGCTGATCGTTGCGAGGACCAACGCCGTCGTCGCGAGACGAGCGATGCGTGACGAGAGCGTCCACTCTCGGGTCAAAATCGCCACGCCGCGAAAATCAGAGCGCGAGCAGCTCTTCAAGCGCCCGCTTCGCCTCCTCATCGGACGGGTCCATGTCCACCGCCTCGCGAGCGAGCGACTTCGCTCGCTCCAGAAGCTGTCGCGCTTCTTCAGGCCTTGCATTGTCGGCGGCGAGCGCGGCTTCCGCTGCCGTCAGCCGCGCGAGGGCGCTGACTTTACGCGAATCGGCAATGAGTCGTGCGGAGGATTGAACATCGAGCATTCTGAGGAGCGCTGCCTGCGGTCCGAGAAGTGTGCGGTATCCATTCTCGATCTCGACGCGGGCCGCGGCGAGATCACCTGACGAGCGAAAGCCCATCGCCCGCGCAATCATCGCGGCAACTTTTCGCAATTCGCGAAGGAGGAAATCCTCCTGTGAAGATCTGACCGGCATGGCTTAATGCTATCCATCTGCAGGGGTTTGATCTACGAGGACCGGTGGGACTGGTGAGTGAAGAAAGGGTGGAACCGCTTCATGGGGAACGTGAATCCGCGATAGAAAAAGGGCCGTCCTCATCGGGCGGCCCTTCGTCTTCTACTTCACGGACAGGTCAGTTGTCGTTCTGGTCTCCCTCGTTGTCGTAGCCAAGTCCATCTGCTTCACGAAATCGATCGAGAATATTACTGACTACATCCATCCCCTTCTCTCCCATCGCTGCCACTCCGGTTATTCCACGCCCGAACCAGGCACCCAGATCGAGGCGGGAATCCGCTCCCGCTCCGCCAGCCTTGACCTCAGGCGTGACGGGTACACCATACATCTCCATCGCTCCTCCTGTGTTTTACCAATTCTTGTACGCCGAAGCGTCAGTCAAGTTTCGGGCCGGATGAAAAAAAAAACAAGCTGGAAGTTTGACCTATTCATCAATTGGACGACTGCTCGCCGTGGAAGTGACGGCGGGGCGGAATCAGCCGATCTGATCGGACCCTATTCCGCGCGTCGCGAATATCCTGGCTACGGCGTCGCCGATCTTGTTGTTTGGGGTGCTCGCGCCCGCCGTCACCCCGACTCGAACCGGACCCGCCTCGGGCAGCCACTCGCGGGCCTCGGCCTCGAACTTCGTGCCCAGCGGGCGGTGCCGGATCGTCGCGGACTCAGGCTCGATTGCCCCGGCGTCCTCGACGTGGTAGGTGCGCACCGTCTCCGAGCACAGCGCGGCAAGTGACAACGTGTTGCTGGAATTGAATCCGCCGATCACGACCATCACGTCCAGAGGATCGCGCAGCAGCTCGACCACGGCATCCTGCCGCTCCTGAGTCGCGCTGCAGATCGTATCGAAGGTCCTGAAATTCTCCCGGGCGTACTCGGCCCCGTACGCGCGCAACATGGCCTCTCCGACTTCCGCACCGATCGCGAGGGACTCCCGCGCCAGCATGGTCGTCTGGTTTGCGACGCCGATGCGCCTTAGATCGCGAGCGGGCTCGAACCCCGGAGAGACCGCATGCGAGAATTGCTTCATCAGCACCTCCGCCGAGGAGCGCCCCTCGATGAAGTCGCAGACCGCCCGCGCCTCATCCATGCTCCGGACAATGATGTAGTGACCCGGCCCATGCTTCGCGGTCTGTGACGCCGTTGCCCGCGTCTCCTCATGGTAGTACTTGCCGTGGATGAGTGCTGTGAACCCCTCGCGGGCGTAACTCTCGACTCGCTTCCATACATTGAGCACGGAACCGCAGGTCGTATCCACCATTACGCAGCCAAGCGCGCGAAGCGTCTCAAAATCATGAATTGTGACGCCAAATGCCGGCAGGATCACGACATCATCGGGACGCACGATGGAGTAATCGATCCCCACAGGGCTCTGCTGCAGTATCTCGACGCCCATCTCGCGGAGCTTTGTATTGACATGCGGGTTATGGATGATCTCCCCAGCCAGGAAAACCCGCCGATCGGGGAATTTCCGCCGGGTCTGGTAGGCGTAGTCCACGGCGCGCTCCACCCCGTAACAAAAGCCGAATTCGCGGGCTAAGCGTACTGTCACTTCCCCCGCCGTCAGGGTGTATTCCCGGGCCTTAAGCAGATCGACGAGGCGCCCGTTATAATCAGAGGCCAGCTCCTCCTGAACCTCAGCCTTGAGCCCGAAACCCTTCCGAAAATAGACGTGGGGGTTCGGGGGCCCCGCGGAAACGGCCAGCGTCGGCCCGACAGGTGCAATATCAGGATGCGTCGCGGCAGAATCTTTTACCGGTGAGTCAGGCATATCAGTGAATTTAGTGTGGCATCTGGTGTGATGCCGATTTCAGAGGAAAGCGTGATCTCGAGCATCGCGGGATCCAACGGGAACGGGTCTCACGGGAACGGGTCTCACGGGAACGGTTCCGGAGGGAATGGCTCGAACGGGGATCATTCGCATGCCCACCACCCGGATGGCGAACGCGTGCTCAGTCTCGCGCCCATCGGCCTCGAGCTCGGCCCGCGCACGCTCATCACGCCGCGAGCAATTGCGAAAGGTGAAGCAATCGGAGTTGTAGCCCCGTCGTACTCGCCCAGATCCGGCCCACTCATGCGCGGCGTCAAAGCGCTCGAGCGCGCCGGCTATGAGGTCATCCTCGATCCGGATATTGCGCAGCTCAGGCGCTTTCAACGGCTCGAGGACGAGCGCCGGGCGTCGAACTTCATGGGCATGTGGCTGGACCCGCGGATCAAGGCGGTCATCGGGGGCACGGGCGGCTATGGCGCGGTGCGCATGCTGCCCTATCTCGAGCCCGAGATCTTTACGAACAATCCCAAGATCTTCGTCGGCTACTCGGACATAACGGCGCTGCACCTCTGGCTGATGCGACAGGCGGGGCTTCGAGTGTTCCATGGTCCAACCGTGGACGATCTGATCCCCATCGCGCGTGACCCGACTACGAGCTCGCTGCTGACCGCATTGACGACGCCTCGACCTTCCACGCGTCTCGGTCACGACATCGCTCGCTCGGTGAAGCCGGGCCGTGCGACAGGGCGGCTGACAGGCGGGAATCTCTCGATGGTGCAGCAGACCATCGGCACGCCGTACGAGATCGAGACGCGCGGGGCGATTCTCTTTCTGGAGGAGACGCACGACCCGATGTCGGTCGCCGACGAGCGCCTCGTGCATCTTCGCGCCGCGGGTCTCTTGCGCGACGTGAAGGGAATTGTCTTCGGCCAGCTCTCGCTCGACCGGTCAGAGGAAGACGAGTTCGAGAATTTCCTTCTCGATCTGCTCGCGGATCTTGACGTGCCGATTCTGATGGATTTTCCAGCCGGCCACGAAGTGCCGAACCTCACGCTTCCGCTCGGCACCGAGGTCGAGCTGGTGGCCGACCAGGTCACCGGCTGGCTCACCTACAAGGAGGAAGCTCTCTCCAGCACCGAGCCTGATCCTTCGCTCGACCTCCAGAACGAGATTCCGTTCACCACCGAGACGATAGCGCCTTAAGGAAGCGCCTCATCGATAGCCACGCACCAGGCGTGAAGCACCATCAGGTGAATTTCCTGGATATGCGCGGTGTCAGTGCTCGGAACCGCGATGAGATGATCGGCTTCTCCTCCGACTAGTCCTGCTGATCCGGTCAGCGCCACCGTTACGGCGCCCTTTGCCCGCGCGACCACAAAGGCACTGATGACATTTTCGGATTTTCCGCTCGTCGTGAGTCCGATCGCAACGTCGCCCGGTTGGGCAAACGCGGCCATCTGACGGTCGAACACCGCGGGATACCCGAAGTCGTTGCCGATGCACGTGATCGTCGCCGCGTCGCTCGCCAGCGAGACGGCTGGATGAGGACGCCTCCGCGCACGAAAACGCCCGACGAGCTCACCCGCCAGATGGCTCGCCTGTGTCGCGCTTCCGCCATTGCCGAAGCAGATGACTTTGCCCCCGCCCTCGAGCGACTCGATGATCGCCCGGCCAGCGGCAGCTGCAGACGATGCCAGCGTTTCAGCGCTCGCCGAGACTACCTTCTCGTGAGCGCGAAAATGATCGACGAAACCGTCGATCAGATCCGATTGGGCCGAATACTCCTTTCGCCTGGTCATCGGCCGCGAAATCTACCGGGCGGCTTCTTCCCCCGCCCGCGGCGCTGCTTCCGCGCAGCCGCCAGCTCTCGCGCACGGCGCTCCTCACGCGAGGGTGCCTCGACCCTTTCTCCCTCGTCGTCGAGCTCGTCAGGAGACCACGGCCGCTCGAGAATCTCCTGCAGCTCGTCGAGCGAATCAGCGCGAATTGCGCCACGCTGCCCGCGAATCACCACGAACCGAAGGGGCCGGTCGAGAACCGGCAGCTCCGATTCGCTGATCGTGCGCGCGAGCTTCTCAGGCAGCCGCAGGCGGGCGACACCGGTCCGCTGACCGTCCCTTTCCTCGACGTCGTAGTCGATGTCGATCTCTCTATCGCGAATTTCCACGGTCAAAGGTAGCGCGGCGAAGCGCTCGCTGACTTCTGGTGGAACGAAGTCCTCGCGTCGCAGGCGGAAGCGCGCGTTTCTGAAGTCATCCATCGACTGGATTGGCTCGAGCTGCTGCTCGTACCACGAAGTGAGGTCGCCGAATCCAAGGCGTGGCGTCGCACCACCCGATCTCCGATAGGTTTCCCGGATTCCTTCGACTGCCGCTCGGTTTCGCTTCACTGCTGCGTGCCGCGCCTCACCACGCGCCATCGCTTCCGCAAGGGCGCGCCGCGCGCGGTCTGCATTCTCCGGGGAAAAATCCTCCAGGGGCTCCGTCTCACGCTCGAGCTCGAAGCCGAAGTACTCCAGAGTGCGCGTCAACACGAGCTGTCCACCCTTTCTCCTGGGATCGTACGCGATCTCGGCAACGCCTCGGGTAGCATACCGGCGAATCGGGTGCATCGGGATCTGCGTTCCCTCGACTGCCGCGCGCGGCGTCCCCGAGCGGTCTGCGAAGTACCGGATCTCACCGGCGATCGCGCCCCAGCTGCCGCACACGCTGGTTCTCGACACACGCGCATTCATTCCATCGGCAGTTTCCTCGTCGATCACCAGGTCGAGAGGCATGAAGCGCGCGAGAAGCTCGGTGAATTTTCCGTGAACGTGGTCACGCGCGAGAACCATCTTGTCGGGGAGCGGCATTCCGAGCGCTCGAAACACGCTCGCCATCCCGAGAGCAGTGTCCTCGATCGCCTTGATGAGCACTCCACGTCTTTCCGCCCATTTTTCAATGCGCTCATCGAAGAGATGGCGGGGCAGGCCGTATACCTGGCCGACGTAGCCGCATCTCGAGTACGCTTCGGCGTAGAGATTGTATGCGGTCAGGTGATCACTGCCTGCAACCGTAATCCCGGCGAGATCTCTTTCTTCGCGCGTCATCCGGTGCAGCGATTCAAGGCAGCTCATGACGGCGAGGTACGGGATGAGATCGTCGTCCGCGTTGACGAGCAGCTCCGCCCAGGGTCTGTCCACGGGCATTGCCTCGACCTGCTTTCCATAATGCGACAGACGCCCGTTCTCGATTATTCCGCGGCTCGTCATCAGATCCACCGCGCGCCGGTACGCGATGCGGTCCAGTGGAACAGGAAGCTCGAGGGACGACGCGTCCACGCCGAGATCGGCGCACGTCATCGCCACTCTTTCCGAATCGCCGGCGAGCTGAAATTCGGGCGCGGTGGGCTTGAGTGACTCGAAGTGGATGTCGCGGTCCGACAGGATGAACACGCGCCCGCCTTCGACTCGCCCGTGAACGCGCCCCGCCATCTGCAGAATCTCGTTCGCACCGAGATGCATTTTCGTCAGCACGTTTCTGCCACGCTCGATGATATTGCCGAATCGCGAATCGTCGATGATCACGGTGTCGAGGCCCCGCACGTTGAGCGCGCTCTGACCCGCGGCTGTCATCGCGAGAAAGTATGGCCTTTTCTCCTCGGCCTCGAGGAATGGCCTGATCACCCGAATGGGCTCGCCGCCGTGGTAATACGCGGTGTTGATTCGCGGAAAGCTCGACTCCACCAGACGAGCGGCCTCCTCGACTCCGGCACGCGTCGGCAGAAACATCCCTACCCCGCGCCGCTTCTTGATCACGTATTGAAGGAAGCGGTCGTCGAGGAATTCCCTTGGATCCTTGCGGACGATCTTCACGTTCGCCGCTCGCGCGGGGTCGAACGCATAGCTCTGAAGAACCTCTGCGGCTTCCAGGTATCGGGCATAGAACGTCGGATCCACCGTGGCGGAGAGCCAGATGAAGCGGCAGCCCACGCGCTTGCCCAGGGCGAGACAAAGCTCGAGCTCCGCCGATGTCTGGTGGATCTCGTCGACCACGAGCGTATCGGTAGGGAGGATGTCGCCGTCCTGGTACCAGCGACGTGCAATCCCGGTGGTGACGATGATGACATTCCAGCTCGGAGTGTCGGGCGTGGCTTCCCGCTCGCGATTCACGACGCCGACGCGAAGGTCATTCGTTCGAAGGATCGTCTCCGCGATCGGTCTGATTGAAAGTGTCTTGCCGGTTCCTGTTCCGGCGACGATTCCGAAGCCCTTGCCCGCCGCGGCAAGCGAGCGGATCTCCTCCCCGTGCTGCTCCTCGAGGAGAGTGCGGAGGTGAAGACCGAGTGCGAGCTCGATTGTCTCGCAGGCGGCGCGCGTCGGAGCAATGACGATGACGCGACCGGTAGGCGGCTCCGCCGCGACGAATGCATCGTGGTCGGGCGGAAGGTATTTGTCCTGGACGGTTCGCATGACTTCGGCAACTTGCATAAAAAAAGCCCCGGGTGGAATCGCTCCACCCGGGGCAATCGATCAGGCGTTAGTCGTCGCCCCTTCCCCTTCCGTTCCGGCGGTACTTGTCCGAGTTCCCTCTGGCGCGCTCGTACTTGTCGCCATTCACCCTGTTCGCGCGGTAGCGGTCGTCATCATCGTCGTCATCATCGTCGCGGTCGATCCGGTACAGTCCGCCCGACTTGTTCTTGGCGTACTTGCATTTCTCGTGATAGCCCTGCGAGTTCGCCTTGTACGTGCAGATCATGCCGTTTTTCTCGTACCGTCTCGAGACGTTGCGATTGTTCCGATTATTGCGATTGCTGCGATTGGTGACGTCACGGTCGATGATGACCATGTTGCCGCGCGCATCCCGTCGCGCCCGCTCGATGACGACGTTTCCGTTGCCGTCAACCCGGCGGCGCTGGTAGATCGCGTTGCCGTTTCCGTCGCGACCGATGAGCTGCCACGAACCGTCGACCCTGCGGCCGTTGAGAATATCGCCGGTGCGCACATCGCCGTTGCGCACATCGCCGTTGCGCACATCGCCTGTCGCGATCCGACAGTTCACGTCGTACCATCGACAACCACTCTGCGCGGAAGCAGGCGTCGAAATCGCCAATGCGGCGGCGCCGATGCCAAGTGCGAGAAATAAGCGTTTCATTGCTGCGTCTCCCTTAGTAACCGAGAATTAGTTTTACAGGATCGCGGCCGCTCTTCCCCTTCTTGGGCTTCGCATAGCCCTTCCTCGGGGAATCGTCGCCGAAAATGACCGATCCGTTGGCGGGTCGGTTACGGACCGCGGTCACACAATCCGTCGGTGCGGGCTGCTGGTCCGGAGGAACTCCTTCGATCCACACCCTGCACATTCCCTGCGGCGGTCTGTACGCCGGCGGAATTGCCGGCTGTTGCTTCGGCGAGACCTTCGGAAACTTCGGCATTGGAATGCGCGGAATCCCCTGGGCCTCAGCCGAGCCGCTCACCGCGAAGATCGCCAGAGCGAGCAGAATCAACCGCCATCTATCCATCTTCCCCGCGGTATCCCGCAGGTAATCAAGGTTGGTCATGCCAGGTGAAGGGGCAGGAGGCATGCCAAACGCATGGATAGGCCTTAACTCGATGCTCGGCAATGATTTAAATCGTCTCTTACTCATTCGAATCAACCCCTGAGTGTCCCCGATTCTGGACACGATTTTGACGCTGCTGGGACGCTCAAAGCAGTGCTTCACTTGTACCCCAGTCAGCCGTGACCAGCACCTTCAACTTGCGCCGAGCTCCACCCGCTTAGCGGTGATCAGCTCTGAAAAAATCGAACGAATGCGGCCGGCGTGCCTTGCTTGACTGCCCGCTTCAGCAGCGCGCTCGACGACATCCGCCGGCAGCCGCTGCGTGGGAAACGTTTTGCGTGCTCCGACCGCGCGGATGCATTCCGTCAGCGCTCGCTCGTTTCCATTTGGAAAAAGCAACCCACTCACGTTGTCCTCGACGAGCTCGGCGAATCCTCCAGTCGCGCTTGCGATGACAGGCACGCCGCGCACGGCCGCCTCCAGTGCAATGAGTCCGAATGGCTCAGCCCATAGCGACGGTGCAACCACCGCCCATGCATTAGCAAGCTCAGCCTCCACCCGGTCGCGCGCAACTTTTCCGGCAAAGTCAACACTGTCGCCGATATCAAGGGCTTCAACGAGGTCCTCGAGGGCCGGGCGCTCCGGCCCGTCTCCAACGATGCGCAGCTGCGCATCGGGCACTGCATAGAGGGAGCGCGCGAAAGCGCGGATCAGAAGCGGTACTCCCTTTTCTCTGGCGAGCCGTCCGCAATACACGAAAAGCGGAGTCGCCGCCGGCGCGCGCCTGAATCGCGAGCCAGCCGGCCGAACGCCCAGCGGCACATGCTCGGCGCGCACACCGGCTGTCTCGAGCTCCTTCTGGATCCAGCGGCTTGGGCTGACGACGCGATCCACGCGCGACAGCGCGCTGCGAATCATCGCGTAGCGTGGACGATCCCTCAGCCAGTGCGGCGTGGAGACGCAGCCGTTGCGCTGACACACAACGCCGGCGCGAACTGCGCAGAGTGCGTTGTCCGGAAGGAGCTTCGTACCGAGCGGGCATATGCACTTGTAGTCCGTGACGCTGACGACGGTGGGGACCTTGCGCAGTCCGGCGAGCGCCGCTGGCGAAAGGTGATAAGCGAAGTGACTGACGAACGCGACATCCGGACGAAATTCACGCGCCGCCGCGCGCACCCGTGTGACGGCGAATGGATTGACGAGCTGCAGGAACGCTTGAGCGGAAGCCCGGTCGGTTCCCCTGATTATCTCGTGGGGCCGGAGCTCGTCATCGAGCTCGGCGCCGCACGCCAGCAGGCGCACCTCGTCGCCGGCGGCCCGCAGCGAGTCGCGCAGTGTCATGATGTACGACTCGGCTCCACCCGTGTTCGAGTTCCAGTCTGTGACGAGGAGAACGCGCATTCGCTCAGATCCTTTGCGGTGGGACGGGTCTCGCGGTCCTCGCCGATTCCTCGGCGGCGACAACCGCTTCGAGGCTGCGGATGCCGTCTTCCAGCGATGCGGCTGTGCGAGGCCCTCCTTCGGCTTCCGCGACGAAAGCGCGAAGTGCGCGAATGTACGACGGATCGCCCGCCGGCCGCAGAAAGCGCCGCAGCCGCCACGCCGCATTCGCGCGTCGCGGCGCAATCCGGCCGCGACGCGCGCCGTACCCAAGTCGGCGCGGCTCGAGCACGGTGAGCGAGGCGCGGTGACGATCTACCCGGAGCGTTCCGCGCTCGCAGATGAACTCGAAATAATCGGCCGGACCCGAGCGAAACGAGAAATAACTCTGCACTTCCACCCCGCTCTTCATGAGAATCTGCACGCTGGCGGAATCGTGCTGACTTTCGACTGAAGCGATCGACGCGCCGATTACGCCGATCTCGTCGTCGAGAAACCATCGCATGAGATCGAAGTGATGCGACGCCAGGTCGAGCAGAACGCCGCCGCCCGTGTGCCGCCATCTCTTCCAGGCGGGCATACCCGCCAGAGGGACGGGCTCGGACCATGTCGTCTGCACTGCGCGCACGTCGCCCACGCGGCCGTCCCTGAGAATCGCTCGCGCCTGCTCGTACAATGGATGCAGGCGCCTGTTGAATCCGGTGACGGCCGTCACACCTGAGAGAGCCACCGCTTCAGCAATGCGCGACGCATCAGCCAGGGTCGTGGCAACTGGTTTTTCGAGGTAGATATGCTTGCCCGCCCGTGCAGCGGCGACAGCCACATCAGCGTGCAGATGCGTCGGCACCGAGATAATCACCGCCTCGATATCCGCGCGATCGAGAATCTCCTCGGCGCCTCCATGCATCGAGCCGCGCACCTTGCGCCTGACGCGCTTCCGGGCGTTCTCATCCGGGTCCGCCGCCGCCACGACTTTCACTCCGCGAATGCGCCGGAGCGCCGGAAGATGGCAGTAGTACGCCACGGCTCCGCAGCCGATTATCCCCACTCTCACGCCACGGTGCCCGGGTAGACGGAGGGAGTTGCCACGTAACGCATCTTGTGCAGCTCGTACTGTTCCATTCGGCCGCGGGCTGACGCGGTCGCACCTGCCAGATAGCCGACGACCTCACCGACCGTTCGAACGACCGCCCCAATGATGAGCGCGGAGCGAATCCCGCGAGGCAAGGCACCACTGCGCCTCAGAACGCGCACTGGCCGGGCAATGCGAGAGAGAATCACAACTGGAATGAGAGGCGACGCACAAACGTAGAACAGTCGTCTGCCGAGCGACCACATCCCCTTCCGGTGTGAGCCAACCATCAGTCCGGAGAGATACCGCTCGTCGGTCCAGCCGCGCCGTCCAACGTTGATGTGGCCGATCCGCGCGGCCGGCTCGAAATACGCTCTGTGCCCACGCTCGCGTAGCGTGACGGGCAGCTCATCGCCGCTCGCGAGCGCTCTCTCCAGCACGCCATTCAGCTCGAGCAGAGCCGCGCGCTTGTACGACACGTTCCACGTTGGGCCACCACCGATTTCGCGAGCTGGAAGCTCGTCGCTCCACTGACCGTAATCCATCAGGAACGACGCCCAGCTCCAGACGCCGTCAGGGTTCGCGTTGCCGACACCGGGAACTACGATGTCCCACGCCTGCTCATGTGCGCGAAGCAATGCAGCGGCGAAGTCCGGCTCCGGGAAGCTGTGCGTCTCACCGAGGAATACCACGGGCGCGGTTGCGGCGCGCACGCCTGCGGCGCGAGCGGCGGCCATCGGGTCGATGTTCCCGAGCTCTACGACTTTGAGCGCCGCGAATCCTTCCATGGCGGTCTCGTCGAGGTCGAGCTCCGCCTTCGACGGCGCGACGATGACGATCTCGAGCTGATCCGCAACCGTCTGCGCATGCAGCCGGTCGACGACGCGCGCGATCGTCTCGAAGCGATCGGTGACGAGAATCACCGACATTCGGGCAGCGCTCATGTGTCGTGTGTCAGCGTTACAGTCGCGACCACCGGGCGTCGGCGGGACGCACTGATTCCGCGCGGCTCGGTGACGACGTCGCCGCCAGGGCCTCTTGCGGGGAAACCGTTCGCCGGGAAAGCCGTCGAAGCAACCGGAGTCCCCATTGCTCGGCCGGGTAAACCCGCGTCCTCATACCTGACAGCGCGTAGCGTTCGATGAGCTTGCTGACGACGGTGCGACGCGGCCTCCACCCGGCCCACGGTGTCATATCCAGATACTGGAAAAAGAGGAGCCTGTCGGGATCGCGGCCCGGATACCTCCATGGCTTGAGGTATCCCGCCCAGTGAATTATCCACGGCTGTTGATTCGCCTGCACCAAGCCTTTGCGGGCCATGGCACGACGGGCTCGCGGAATGCTCGCGTTGGAATTCCAGCGGGGATCGAGCTCATCCCATTTCCCGGCAAGAACGGCGTTCAATCCTTCCTGATCCCAGAAGTAGACCGAATCGCGAAACCGCCGGAGATAGTCGAGCACCTGTTGGGGAATTCCATCTGCGCGCCACCGGTCCAGATCCAGCACCATCACGCCGGCGTTGAAATACTTCGCATCCCGGGGAATTCCAAGTACCCGGTAAGCGGCGACGCCGAATGCAGAAGATACCAGCGGGACGATGCTGTCCTGCGCTGCGCTCAAATGACTTCCATTCAGATCGACGTCCCATAGCGACGCCAGATCGGCCGTCACGATAAGGTCGCAATCGAGCCAGATCGCTTTGTGGACGTCGGCGGGCAACGTGTCGGCAACGGCGAGCTTGTAGTACGTGGAGACAGGCATCCGGCCCCAGAGCGGCACGCCAAAGTAAAGCGCCGGATCGACAGTCATCCATTCCACGGTTGCCCGTCCCGATGGCAATCCCTGAACGAGCTGTTCCTTGCACTCCGCCTCCACTCCACCATCCATGATATAGATAGCGGCCCTTCTGTTCAGGCTCAGGTTCGCCAGCACGGATCGGAGCATGACGGCGAGCGGTGTCACATAGTTCGAATCGGCCGCGCATGTGATTACGATCGGCTCACTCTGAGGTACGGTCAACGACGCTCGTCCGCAGCGTGACCTCGCGCCTTCGCCAGGAGCTGAGCGATCTCGCTCGGTTTCGCGTGACGTCCGAGTCTTGATTTCTCGTAGATGGGTGCACCATCCACGGTCACCTCGAATCTTCCTCGACTCGAAGGAATCAGCTCGATCGTTGCCTCCGGGTAACGCTCCCTCAGCTCAGCCGCCAGACTGGCGGCTCTGGGCTCGTAGTTTCAAACGGTGCAGTACTCGATCCCGATTTTCATGCAATCACCGGCAGAGAGTTTTGTGAAGTTGTTGGAGCCGTCATAATGCAAGCGCCGAACCTGCTATGCGTGCAAGGTGCAGTTTCGCGCTCGAGCCGTCTGGCGGGCTTCGCCGTGTCACTCTAAAACTGAAGCGATAGAGTGGCCGGACTGAGCGAAAGCGATGGCATACGCAGCGCTTCGATGTCGGGACGAGGCGCCAGGCGCATTAGCTACCCATCGTGCCAACTTCAAAAGCTGGATTCACGATCATCGAGACGACAGTCGTGCTCACAGTGATCGCGATACTCTCCGCGATCGTCCTCCCCAAAGCGTCGGGCTTCATCGACGCCATCGAAGTGAGAGGCGCCGTTACCGAGGCGGAAGCGCTGTTTTCAACTGCCCGGCACATTGCCATCGCCCGCGGAGCCCAGTCAACACTGGAAGTCGACGCCGGCAGAGGTGTGATCTCTCTTCGCGTCGGCGCGGATACCCTTCAACAGCGGGAGCTCGGGGAGGCTCACGGTGTCGCGCTTCGCACGACACGTCCTTCAATCACCTATTCGCCTACTGGCGTGGGATACGGCGCGGCCAATCTCACGCTGACGGTCACTCGCAAACTGGCCGCCGATACTATCTACGTCTCGCGCCTCGGCCGCGTACGGCATTAGGGCGCCGAAGCTGGCGCGGCGCGGGCATCTTCGCGGACAATTCCGATTTCTCTGCCGGCACAATCGCTTCCGAGCCGACCAGCGTTTCGTCAGCGGCGGCAACGGAGCCGAAATCGTAACCCGGAACCGAGATTCGAGGGATCTGCTGGCCGATAACGCGCTCGATCGTTCTCACCATGGCGATCTCATCGGGCGCCATGAACGTAAAGGCGTCGCCGGTTGCTGCCGCGCGGCCCGTTCTTCCAATGCGGTGAACGTAATCCTCCGGCTGCTGAGGCACGTCGTAGTTGATGACATGCGTTATACCCGTCACGTCCAATCCACGCTGCGCGATGTCAGTTGCAACGAGGACCCGAATCTTTCCGCTCTTGAAGTCGTCGAGCGCGCGCGTACGCTCGCTCTGCGACCGGTCGGAATGCATCGCCGTCGCGGAGATGCCTTTACCGCCCAGGTGCCTCACGACGCGGTCCGCCCCATGCTTCGTGCGCGTGAAAATGAGGACCGAGTCGAGCTCCTCCTTCTTGAGCAGCTCGGCCAGCAATTCCGTTTTTCGGTCGCGCGGCACGGGATAGACGGCGTGCGTCACCGTGTTCGCCGCTTCCGACCTCCGGCCAACCTGAACGACGATCGGCTTGCGCAGATACTTTCGCGCGAGCGCCTCGACCTCGGGCGGCATGGTTGCACTGAAAAGCAATGTCTGACGGTAGCGCGGAACCTCGGCGACGATGCGGTTCAGCTGCGGGGCGAATCCCATGTCGAGCATGCGGTCCGCCTCGTCGAGAACCAGGATCTCGAGATCGTCGAACACGACGTTCTGTCTCTCCATGTGATCGAGCAGCCGGCCGGGCGTCGCGACAACTACGTCCACTCCCTTTCGCAGCTTCGTCTGCTGTGGCTCGAGGGGCACGCCGCCGTATATGGAGACGACCCTGATGTCGGAATGGCGGCCGTACTTCTTGAAGCTCTCCTCCACCTGAACGCAGAGCTCTCGCGTCGGCGTGAGGATGAGAGCGCGCACCCGATGAGTGCGGTCCGCGGGATCGCCCGACTCCCTTTCCTCGAGCAGCCGCTGAATGATCGGCAGAGTGAAGCCGGCCGTTTTTCCGGTGCCCGTCTGGGCGAGTCCGATGATGTCGCGTCCGCGCAACGCAACCGGAATTGCTTCTCCCTGAATCGGCGTGGGGATCGTGTAGCCCGCATCACGAACGGCATCGAGCAGCTCGGGAATCAATCCCAGCGCGGCGAACGCCGACATGTCGGTCGCCGGCGCGTTTTTGACGATCTCGGGCGGCGAATCAGTCGCCTTTACCGGCTTCTTCCTGGCGCGTGCGGGAGGTTTCATTTCAAGTCAATATACCTTCCGCCGAGAGGCTACTCCCACAAACGGGCTCAGCCGGCATCTATGACAGAAGGTTCGAAAGGATTCGGCGGATTATCCGGATTGTCTCCCAACCGGAGTGTCAAGAGGCGAATCGTCACTCAGCATCTCGAGTTTTTTGCTGTTGAAAACAAAGAAAGAGGCGGCCGGTTGCAGGTAGTAGCCTTTACGCCAGTACGACTCAATCCGGAAAATCCGCCGAATCCCTTTGAACCTCCGTCATAGATGCTGGTGCGTCGACAAGAACTCGATCATGGCCGCGTTGACGATCGGTGCTGCCTCGTCGTACACAACGTGCCCTGCGTCCTGCACCACGAGGTGTTTCATCTGGGGCATTATCCGAGTGTAGCTCTCCGCGTGGCGGGACAGCATCAGCCGATCGTGAGTCCCCGAAATCAAAAGCGTCGGGACGGACAGCGGAACGAAAGGCTGGCGCCAGTTGAATTCATGGAGCAGGTGGCGCATCGCACGCGTGAATTCCGGAAATTGCGTCGGAGCCCAGTACTCGTCGACGTCGCGCTCGGTCACGTGACGCAGCTTTCCGTTGAGTGTGCGCAAAAGCAGTCGCACGAGCGCCCGCGAAGCGATACGCGGCGCGAATGGGGCGATTGCGCTCGGCGTGACGGCTCGAAGGGGCCGTAGTCCGGGAATTCCAGAGAACCCCACCGGTGACACCATCACGAGTCCCCGCACACGGTGCGGCGCGGCGAGCGCGTAATGCGCGGCGAGTGCCGCGCCCATCGACAATCCCGCGAGCAAGACGCTCTCCACGCCCAGCGCATCTATGATCTCGGCAATGTGATTCCGCATTGACTCGAGCCGGTACTCGGCTGGAGCGTCGGGCTTATCCGAGAGGCCATGTCCTTTGAGATCCACCGCAACCGGGCGAAACCCAGCTGCCGCCAGGTCCGCGAAATTCTCGCGGAAGATGTAGACAGAGCAGCCCCAGCCTGGAACGAGAACTATGGTGGGATCGGAGGCTTTGCCGCATTCAACCGCGCGAACGCGAAGCCCCGAAGCAAGCTCGAGGTAGCGCGCTCGGAGATCGGGCCTGCCTGCGGGAAACATCCCCGCCGGCGCAAGACGCGTTGAAACGGGATGCAACGGATGGGAGATCCGCTTATCCGTCGAATCCGTTTGACTCAGATGAGCTCGATCTCGCGCCCGATGAGCTTTCCGATGAGCCCGATGCGGAATGTCACATCCGCAAACGCGGCCGCGCTTCCTCTCAACGAGCCGGCGGAAAAATCCTCCAGGGGAAACATCGGCCACACGCGCGGATTCGAGCTCGTGGGAATGTCCGTGCCCTTGTGCGGATGCCAGACGCCGCTTCGATCGCGATCGTCGTCGAATCGCTCGTACATCTTGAGCCAGTTCTCGTTGCGTCGCAGGAATCCCAGGCGCGCCATTGTCTCCAGCCACATCAGAGCGAACGGAATGTCGGTCTCGACGGCGTTGCGATGCGGAAGACGGTCCCCGAGCACGAACGTCGGCTGCTCGACGATTTTCTTTCCAACGAGCTGCACCTGATCCTGCCGGGGATGCGGCTGCGCGATGTAATTGTAGATGCGCTCGACTTCCGAGTAATTCTCCTGCCGGAAGATCGGCATGTGAGCGAGCATCGTCAGCGCGTGGAACGTCGGCGGTGTAGCCTCAGGCGCGAGCACGTGGACGTTCCCGACTCGCATCCACGGCTTTTCAGCGAGCGGCGAGTTGAGGTAAGCGTCTATTCGCTCGATGATGCGACGAGCGGCGCCGCGCAGCCGGGGATCGGCCTCGTACCCAGCCTGAGCCAGCGCTGCCGCGGCTGCTTCGCGCAGCTGCAGCCGGCCGCGTCTTACCGCGTCGTCGTCCTTTGCCTTTGCTCCGAGCTCATACAGAAAACCCGGGTCGTTGTCCTCTGCCAGAAGTCTGAACAGCGCACGACGCGCCAGTGCGAGCGGCGGAGATTCCCGGTCCCAGCCATACTCGAGGAGTCGCCTCACCGCGTGAATGGTCCCAACGTTCGTTAAATCGGCCGTACTCTTTCCGGGAACCGTGAGCATTGACCGGTTCCAGGTTCCGTCCGGCTGCTGAGTGAGCGCAATCCGCAGTGCGGGGCGGAAGGAGTACGGGAGCCAGCCCATCTGTGCCACCGTCTCCCTGGGCAGTCGCGCCACTTCCGTCGCCGACCTGTACCTGATCGGAGGAGAGGCGTTCTCGAAGATCCACCCGATCGGAAACGTGAGTGGCTCACCGACTGGAACTTGTGGAGTGAGAATCGGTTCGGCGGCAGAACGGGGAGCAGTCACATCGGCGCTCGACGTCTATTGAGGTTGGAAAAAGCGGACTGCCGCGGTGCAAGCTCGGCTATCGCCGCCGTCAGCGGCCGAACGAGAGCCGGTTGCAGCGCCCGGATGGTGGCGCGTAAGAATAGCAGGTTTTGCACCGAACGCTAGCCCGGAGAGCCGAAGTTAATAAGCCCCAACGATTTAGGTCAATTGGCGGACCCGCTTCAACCCTTTCACGCGACGATGCGTATCATTAACGACAACTGGCACTACAACACGACACAGTTTCAGGCCTGGAGAGAACGATGAGTTGGATTCGAATGGCGATTGCCGGCGTCGCGTTCCTCGGCGTGGCTTCGGTGGGTGCTGCGCAGGCACCTCAGGGTGCACCTCCCGCGCATGGTGACCATGCCGGACCGCAGAAGAGTGGCCGCGGCGGCGGGTCGAAGATGCTTTTCAACGGCATCGAGCTGACCGAAGCGCAGAAGGCTCAGGTGCAGCAGATCTCAGACAAGTACAGGGCGCAAAAGGAAGCGCTGCGTTCGGCCGGTGGCCAGATGCAGGGTCCGCCCGATGATGCCGCTCGGGCAAAGATGAGCGAGCTCATGAACGCCTCGCACGCAGAATACCGCGCGATCCTGAACGCCGATCAGCAGAATATCTTCGATCAGAACGTCGCTGAGATGAAGGCGAGGAAACAGGAGCACAAGAAGCCGGCACCCTCCGGCTCTCGCGCGTAGCCGCTATTTCGAGCTTGCCGTTTCGGTCCCTTCGGGCCTGAGCGCACTCTCCGTGTAACGACTTCCCGGGTTCCAGAGTATCCAGCTCTGGAACCCGTTGTCGTATCCGGCCTTCATCTGAGCGCGAACCTGCTCGGCGCTGTAACGCGGCGGGCCGAGCGTGAAGTCCTGGTACCACGGGATGATCTTCGCCGCTCCCGCGATGCCGGCACTGCGTCGCTTCATGTCCTTCAACGCGCGGTCGATCGTGGCGTACGGCCGTGCGTTGGGATTTCCGATTTTGTACGTGCCCGGCGCGAAGTGCGACGGGTACACCATGGGCAGCACAACGTCCGCGCGATCCACGAATCGCTCCCACTTCTGGCCGATGCCCATGTCAGTCGTATCGGTCGCCGTGAGCCCGAACACGTCGATGGTCACGGGAATCAAATGCGGATGAAGCTGTGAATAGATGAAACCGAGCTGATCGCGGATTACCTGCGCGCGCTCGCGGCCGTTCGCGAGCGGATAGATCGTCTCGCTGACGAGTCGCTTCTCATCGGGGAATCTCACGTAGTCGAACTGCACTTCGCTGAATCCGAGATCCCAGGCTTCCTTGGCCAGATCAACGGCGTACTGCCAGACTTCGGTGCGATGCGGGTCGAGCCAGGGGTTCCCGTTCTTGTCGAGCCACGGCTCGAGACTGTCTTTCCTCTTGATTGCCCAGTCGAGCTTTGCCCGCGCGAGCAGCGGGTCCTTTGCGACGACGATCCGCGCGATCGGGTAGATGTTGTGCGCGACCATCGTATCGAGGAGTGCGCGCACCCGGGCATGTGACATCGGCCGCGTAGTATCGGCGCCGATCTGATTCGCCAGCGGGACTCGTGACTTGTACAGTGTGAATCCGCGGTCGTCCTTGACGTCGATCACGAGCGCGTTGACTTCGGTCTTTTTCGCGACTTCGATCAGCTGCTTCATCTTGTTTCCGATGGCAGCCCATCTGTTGACGTAGAGCCCTCTCAGAACTTCAGGCGTCGGAACGCGAGCCACTCTCGCGCGCCTCGCAGAATCGGCGGCGATCGAATCCTGCCGCGTACGCTCCGCCGTAGGTTGTCCCTGCGCAACGACGTCGCGGCCGCTCACCCCACCTGCATGCTCGGCGCACGCAGTCAGGGCGATCGAGAGAGCGCACGCGCGGAGCGCAGCCGTACTGATTCGTGAAGGTTTTTGCATCGGTTTCGCTTCTGTGGTGGAGCGCCGCCGGCGGGTCCGGACTAGAGGGCGTTGACCTCGGCTGCGGCGTCGGAAAGATATCCCATCTCTTTTACCACCACTTGTGCCTGTTGGGTCACCATCGTGAGACCGGCAGGCGGGACGGACATGCCGGCTGACCGGTAACGAAGGAGCTCCAGCCGCATGCTCCGAAGGAGCGTCCGGCAATGCTCGAGCTTCGTTTCAGCTTCGGCGCGCGTCTTCCTCAAGTCGGCCACGACCCTTCGCTGCCGCTTGAGGTGTGCGAGACGCCGCACACGCTCCTCGCTCGCGCGATAGTCGAGCGGATTTGCTTTTGCCTCGAGGTCGGTGATCTCGCGCTCGATCGATTCCGGAGTATCGCGAGAGTCGCGGAGGTCGAGCTCGGCGAGCGTCGCCGCTACGAGCATTGCTTTCTTGTAGACCGCATCCGCCGACGTGCCGACGTCCGGAATGAGCTCCCGTTCCGATTTCGTCATGGTCAGTACCTGACGCTGGATCTCGTCTCGGTCCGACTTGATCTGGTGCAGCGCCGAGCCGTACGGAGAGTTGTCCGAGGGCAAGGGTACAGGCGCGGTTTCTCCAGGAAGCGGAGAGCGCGCCATCCGCCGCGAGGATGATCCGATCATCGAGCCCATCGGCGCCATCGGCGCCATTGGCGGCGTGAACAGACCGCCACCAACCTTGCGTTCCCGCTCGCGTGCCCGCGCGCGAACCTGCTCGCGCTTGGTCTCGTCGAAAAGCGCACGCGCATCGTCGATCGTCTCGGCGGCGACATCGAACAGCATGCGGTCGCGCGGCTGGCGAAATACGTCGCGCCAGTTGTATCCGTCCTGCCAGAGCTTGGAGTACTGAACCGCCATTCCGATGGACCAGAACATCGTGATGAAAAGGAACCCACCCTCGCCGAAAATCGACAGCGGAACGATGATAGCGTTCACGGCGATATACGGCGCAAGCTTCTTCCTGAATTTGCGAACCGGAGGCGCGTCCCACCTGGCAAGCTCGTCCGGATTGGGAACAGGAACCATCGCCGCCCGAGGTCCGGAGATCATGCGGGTGTTGACTGGCATCCACGACGGGCGAGCGCCGGCCGACGAGAAGCTTCGTCTCTGCGGCTCTTCCTCCGCGAGCGTGGGCATGTGGCTCCCCAGCGTTCGCTGCGGAATCGCGCCGCCGGCCAAAGCGACAACCAGCGACTCCGCGTCCGGGAACCTGTTTGCCGGATCCTTTTCCAGGAGCAGCATGATGATCCGCGAAAGATCGGCCGGGAGGTCGATACGCCGGTGCTCGACAGGCACCGGCCTCTCCGACAAATGCTTCACCAGCATCGAAGGAGTATTCGGAGCGTTGAACGGGAGATCGCCGCATGCCATCTGATAGCCGACAACGCCGAGGGAATAGAGATCGCTTCGGCCGTCAATATCGGATTCCCCCGCAGACTGCTCGGGCGACATGTACGCGGGTGTGCCGATGGCCATTCCGGTTGCCGTCAGACGCGAATCGTTCTTGTCCGTCAGCGCCCGGGCGATACCGAAATCGGTCACCATCGCGCGGCCCGTGTCCTCATCGAGCAGAATGTTGTCGGGCTTGATGTCGCGGTGGACGACGTTCCGCTTGTGTGCGTAGGCAAGAGCGTCGGCGACCTCGCGCAGAATCCGCCGGGTCTCATCCGGGTCCATGGCGCCTTCGTCCTGAATGCGCTTGGCGAGGTTGTCACCGGCGATGTGCGCCATAATGAAATAGACGAGGTTATCGCGCTCCTCGACTGTGTAAATCGGAACGATGTTGGGATGACTGAGCTGCGCGGCCGTTTCCGCCTCGCGAAGGAATCGCACGCGAATGTCACCGCGGAAGGCCAGCTCAGGCGGAAGAAGCTTTACCGCGACGTTGCGCTTGAGACGCCTGTCCTTGGCCACATAGACGATTCCCATGCCGCCACGACCGATCTCCCCGTCCAATTCGTAGTTCGGGGCAAGAACGGTCGCCACATGGGCGCCAAGCTCGTCGTCGGGTCTTAATGGCATAATGCGCGAGTCATCCCGGCAGGCAAGATTTGCGAATCATGCCCCCGTGGCGTAAATCCGTTGCTCGAAAGATGCAGTATACCTCGTCCCTATAGTAGTACACGTTTTGTAAGTCGCACACGTCTTATCACTACGAGAGAATTCATGGGACAGCGTCAAACTATACCAGTTCTGCCTTTACGAGGAACTGTCATCTTTCCCGGCCTGACGGCGCCAATCGCCGCTGGGCGTCCGGGAACTCTTCGCGCGATCGAGTCTGCACTCAAGGGCGATCGTCTCGTCTTTGCCGTCGCACAGCGTGATAACACTGACGAGCCGACTCCCGATATTCTCTACTCGATGGGCGTGATCGCCCGCATTGGACAGATCCAGCGCGGGCTCGGCGGCGTGCAGCTTCTGCTCCAGGGTGAGCAGCGCGCCACCGCTCTGCAGTACTCGACATCCGAAGGATATCTCAGCGCGGTGATTGTTCCCGCGGAAGAGATGAGCCCGGTAGACGAGAATGATCCGGCGTTCACAGCGCTCCAGAAAGAAACCCGCGAGCGCGCGGCGGAGCTCGGCGAGCG
The DNA here is from genome assembly GCA_035633115.1 of Gemmatimonadaceae bacterium. NCBI lineage: Bacteria > Pseudomonadati > Gemmatimonadota > Gemmatimonadia > Gemmatimonadales > Gemmatimonadaceae > Gemmatimonadaceae bacterium. Next base: position 23,572 of record DASQFN010000029.1, read on the forward strand.
GCGCGGACTTCCGGAGGAAGTGGTTCACCAGGTGCTCGACGCGGTGACCGAGCCCGGCAAGTTTGCGGACCTCGTTGCCGGCTACATCGAGCTGCCTGTGCCTGAAAAGCAGGGATTGCTCGAGACGTTGAACGTCGAAGAGCGGCTGAGGCGAGTGCTCGTTCACGTGCAGCGGCAGGTCGGACTCCTCGAAGCGCAGGAGGACATCAAGTCGCAGGTGCAGGAAGAGCTTGGTGAGCGCCAGCGGGAGATGTATCTGCGCGAGCAGATGAAGGCGATTCAGAAAGAGCTCGGCGACGACGATCAGTCGAAGGAGATCACCGACCTTCGCGACAAGCTCAATGCTCTCGAGCTTCCAAAGGAAGCGCGGGCGGAAGTGGAGCGGGAAATCGGCCGCCTCGAGCGCGCCGGACGTGAATCAATGGAAGCCCAGGTTATCCGCACCTACCTGGAGTGGATCGCCGAGCTGCCGTGGAACACTCGCTCGGACGACCAGCTCGACTTGAACCACGCATCGCAGGTGCTGGAGGAGGATCACTACGGCCTCAGCGATGTGAAGGACCGCGTGCTGGAGTTCCTCGCCGTGCGGCAGCTGCGCGCGCAGCAGCTCGCGGCGGAGGTCGAAGCGCAGGGCGAGCTGCCGATCTCGAGGTTGGGAATAGAAAAGGACGATGCGACTCCATCGCTCGTCAACGGCGACAACGAGGACCGCACGATCACCGACAAGAAGGAGGCGAAGGCCCGCGCTATGGCAAAGGGTCCGATCCTCATCTTCATCGGACCTCCCGGTGTCGGAAAAACGTCAATCGCAAAATCGATTGCCCGTGCGCTCGGCCGTGAGTACGTGCGCGTGGCGCTCGGTGGAGCACGCGACGAAGCGGACATCCGCGGTCATCGCCGCACATACGTCGGCGCAATGCCGGGCCGCATCATTCAGGGAATGAAGCAGGCGGGAACGAAGAACCCCGTCTTCCTGCTCGACGAGGTCGACAAGCTCGGCGTCTCGTTCCAGGGCGATCCGTCGTCGGCGCTGCTCGAAGTTCTCGATCCCGCACAGAACGACACGTTCACGGATCACTACCTCGGCGTGCCGTTCGATCTGAGCGAAGTCCTGTTCATCGCGACGGGTAACTTCGTCCAGAACATTCCGGGTCCCCTGCTCGACCGCATGGAAGTCGTGGACTTCGCCGGTTACACAGAAAAGGAAAAGGCGGAGATCGCGAAGAAGTATCTCATTCCGCGCCAGCTCGAGGAGTCCGGGCTCGCCGGCAAGGGGATCAACTTCACCGATGACGCAGTGATGAGCGTCGTGTCGAACTACACGCGCGAGAGCGGCGTGCGGCAGCTGGAACGTCAGCTCGGCGCCGTCGCGCGGAAGGTCGCGCGCAAGATCGCCATCGGCGAGACCGGGCCGATTGTCGACGAGACGATCACCGCCGATGAAGTTCGGGAGCTCCTCGGTCGGCCGAAGGTCCATCCTGAGCGAGCGCAGCAAGAGCCTGAGGTCGGCATCGCTACCGGCATGTACTACACGCCGATGGGCGGCGACATCATGTTCGTCGAGGCGTCGATTCGGCGGTATTACGGCAACCGACCTGCGGACAATGAGCAGATCGGTCCGGGCGGTGCGGTGTCGCTCATCCTCACCGGACAGCTCGGT
>DASQFN010000030.1 GCA_035633115.1 Gemmatimonadaceae bacterium
CCGAAAGGGGTGTTAGTAACTCACCATAATGTGGTCCGTCTCTTCAAAGCGACCGAGGCGTGGTTTAACTTCGACGAGCATGACGTGTGGACGCTGTTTCACTCCTACGCCTTCGACTTCTCGGTCTGGGAATTGTGGGGCGCGCTCGCCTACGGTGGCCGGCTGGTGGTAGTGGCCTACTTGGTGAGCCGCTCGCCGGAGGCGTTTTACGACTTGCTGCGGCGCGAGCGGGTGACAGTGCTGAATCAGACTCCGTCGGCCTTCCACCAGCTGATGGAGGCGGAGGCGGGTGCCGGCGCGGCGGACAAGCTGGCCCTACGTTACGTCATCTTCGGCGGCGAGGCGCTTGAGCTGAAAAGCCTGAGGCCCTGGTTCGAGCGACATGGAGACGAGAGGCCGCAGCTAGTCAACATGTACGGCATTACGGAAACGACAGTCCATGTGACACATCGTCCGTTGACGATGGCTGACATGGAGCGGTCGACCGGAAGCGTGATCGGACGGCGGATCCCGGACCTACAGGTGTATGCGCTGGATCGGCATCTGCAACCTGTGCCGGTCGGAGTGCCGGGTGAACTCTATATCGGCGGCGCAGGCGTGGCGCGCGGGTACCTGAACCGCGCGGAGTTGACCGATGAGCGGTTCATCGCGGACCCCTTTAGCGGCAAGACTCAGGGGCGGCTGTACAAGTCAGGCGACTTGGGGCGGTACTGGCCTGATGGAGATATCGAGTATTTGGGACGGATTGACCAGCAGGTGAAGATCCGTGGCTTCCGCATTGAGCTGGGCGAGATCGAGGTGGCGCTGTTGCAGCACCCGGCGATTGAACAAGTGGTAGTGGTGGCCAGGGAGGATGAGCCTGGTGACAAACGCCTTGTGGCTTATGTAGTTGCCCAAGAGGGGCCGGCGCCCACTGTTAGTGAAATTATCAGCCGAATGAAAGGGAAAGTGCCGCAGCATTTAATGGCCGACGCCGATGTTCAGAAGGCGCCGCTGCCCGACGTTAGTGAGTTGCGCGGCTTCTTAAAAGAGAAGTTGCCGGAGTACATGGTGCCGTCGGCTTTTGTGATGCTTCACGAGTTGCCTTTGACGCCTAACGGGAAGGTTGATCGGCGCGCGCTGCCTGTGCCCGACCAGGAGCGACCCGAGCTGGAAAGAGCTTTCCTCGCGCCGCGGGATACTCTAGAGCTTCAACTCACCAAGATGTGGGAGAAGGTCCTCGGCGTCGAGCCGATTGGCGTCAAGGACAACTTCTTTGATCTCGGAGGACACTCACTGCTGGCCGTGCGCCTGTTTGCGCAAATCGAAAAGAGCTTCGGTAGAAACCTTCCCCTGGCGACGCTCTTTCAAGCGCCGACGATTGAGCAGCTCGCTGACATTCTGCGCCAGCAAGGGTGGACTTCGCGGTGGTCGTCGCTCGTGCCGATTCAACCCGGCGGCTCCAAGCCGCCCTTCTACTGCATGCATGCGGGCGGCGGCCAGGTCTTCTTCTACCGTGATTTAGCGCACCGTCTGGGTCCAGATCAGCCATTCTATGGACTACAAATACGGACTCTGAATGGAGTGCAGATGCCTCACACCACG
>DASQFN010000031.1 GCA_035633115.1 Gemmatimonadaceae bacterium
GGTCGAACTAGAACCGTGACCCGACTCCAAAATTGAAACAGGACAACCAGGGCGAAGGAATTTGCGGCGCGCTAAAGCCGCCGCCGACACGAAGCTCGCGCGCACCGCCAAACCCAAGCACGTCGTCCAGCTCTGCGTTTACTCGGAGATGATCTCGCGCGAGCAGGGCGTCCGTCCCACGCACGCGCACGTGATGCTCGGCGACGGATCTGAAATCACGCTCAGGCTGCACGACTACCTCCACTACTGCAACCGCGCCCGCGAGCGATTCGATCGCTTCGTCTCAGCCAACGAGCGCGTCACGACCGCCGAGCGCTGTCCTCAGTGCCAGTTCTGCCACTGGTCGGAGCGATGCGACGACGAATGGGACAAAACAGGAAACCTGCGACTCGTTGCGGCACTCAGTGGTGCACAGGCGAAGAAGCTTCGCGCCGCGGGCATCACGACGATCAATGCGCTGGGTGACCTCGATGCGAGTGCCACCATAACAAGAATGCAGGAGTCGACCCTCGAGCGACTCCGTTCGCAGGCGCGTCTTCAGATGGTGAAGCGAACCACCGGCGAGAATCGCGTCGAGGTCTTGCCTCCCCTGGAACGACGCGGATTCGCGCGCCTGCCGGAGCCGAACGAAGGCGATCTCTTCTTCGACATGGAGGGCGATCCGGTTTTCTCCGCAAAGGGTTCGCTCGAGTACCTGTTCGGCTTTCACTACAAAGAGGCGGGTGAGGATCGCTATAAAGCATTCTGGGCCCGCGACCGCGACTCCGAAAGAATGGCGTTCGAGGACGCGCTCGACTTCATCACCATGCGGATCGAGAAGTATCCGGACGCGTTCGTGTATCACTACGCCTCGTATGAGCAGACGGCGCTCAAGCGCCTGGCGAGCGAATACGGCGGCTCGAGCAGGCACGAGAGCGCGATCAAACGTCTCGCACAGTCCTACGGAACGCGCGAGAACGAGGTGGACGACCTGCTCCGCGATCGCAAGCTGGTTGACCTGTATAAGGTAGTGCGCGAGGCGGTACAGACTTCGGAGCCGCGATACTCCCTCAAGAATCTCGAAGTTTTCTTCACGCTCAAGCGAACGCAGGAGATCACGAGCGGTGGCGACAGCATCGTCGCCTTCGAGAACTGGCTGAAAACCGGCGATGACTCATTGCTCCAGCAGATCGAAGACTACAACGCGGTCGATTGCCTCTCGACCCGTCTGTGCCGCGACTGGCTGATCTCGCTTCGTCCCCCCGAGACGACATGGTTCAACCCGGAAGCAGAAAGAGCCGCCGACGAGGCCAAACGCGACGAGGAAAATGAGAAGAAACGCCGAGATGATGACGTGCGTGTGCTTGCGCTTCGTCACGCGCTTGTCGCCGGCGTTGAGGGAGATGAGCTCGAATGGCGTGAGCTGCTCGGCTACCTCCTCGAATATCACCGGCGTGACGCGCGAAAGGAGTGGTGGGATTTCTTCGATCGGCTCGAACCCGCCCACGATCACATCGAAGATGTTGAATGCATCGGCGGCCTCACGGTCGACAACGCACATCCGCCGAGGCCGGAGAAGAGGTCAATGATCTGGCGACTCAAATTTCCCGAACAGGATTTCAAGCTTCGCGTCGGGAAGACGCCGGTTCGCGTTGACACGCGCAAGGGAGCTGGTGAGATCACTGCGCTGAACGAGACGGAGCGGTGGCTCGAGCTGAAGGTCGGCCCCAGCAAGCCTCGGTTCAACGAGACGACGGCTTTGGTCCCCAGCGGTCCCATCAAGGACGCGCCAATGCGTGAAGCGCTCCGGCGTTACGCCGACGCTGTAATCGCCGGACGCGCGGACGAGTATTCGGCTGTGACGAGCATCCTGCGGATGGAGCGGCCGCGACTCGAAGGCACGGTGATCCTCAACGGAGATGGCGATCTACTGAGCCAGACCGTGGATGCCGTTGCGAGGATGAACCACACGCATCTCGTCATCCAGGGTCCGCCGGGTTGCGGAAAAACGTTCACCTCCGCTCACGCAATCGTATCCCTGCTCGCCGACAACAAGCGGGTGGGTGTCATGTCGATGTCGCACAAGGCAATCAATCTTCTGCTGGAGACTGTGGAGAAGGTCGCCCTGGAGCGCGGAGTACAATTCACCGGAGTAAAGCGCTCGACCGACGATGAGCAGTTCCTCAACAGCGCTGTCATAGAGGAGGCGAGCGACAACAACGTAGTCTTCGACGGCGATCACGCGCTGATCGGCGGCACCGCCTGGCTTTTCTCGCGCCCCGAGCTCGACAAGAAACTCGACTATCTCTTCGTTGACGAAGCAGGCCAGGTGAGTCTCGCCGATGTCGTAGCGACGGGACTTTGCGCCGACAACATCGTCCTCGTCGGCGACCAGATGCAGCTGCCGCAGGTGTCGCAAGGCCAGCATCCGGGAGGCAGCGGCGTCTCGGGGCTGGATTATCTCATGGGTGCCTGGGCGACGGTGCCGTCCGATCGCGGCGTTTTCCTCGAGCGCACGTGGCGGATGCACCCTCGGCTCTGCCGCTTCGTGTCGGACGCGTTCTACGATGGAAGACTCGAGTCCGCCGAGTGCACCTTTGGCCAGATGCTGGAGCTGAATGACGACTGTGACGGCGTGCTCGCTCCGTCAGGCCTTCGGTTTGTGCCGGTTGAGCACCATGACAACGCGCAGAGAAGTGTCGAGGAGGCGACGGCGGTGGACTGTGCGTATCGAGCACTTCTTGGTCAGCCATGGATCAATGAGAAGGGCGAGCGGCACCTGATTACGACGGAAGACATTCTCGTCGTGAGCCCTTACAACATGCAGGTGAACCTGCTGAAGCGGACATTGCCGGCAGGTGCCCGCGTGGGAACGGTGGACAAGTTTCAGGGGCAGGAGGCGGCGGCAGTTCTGATATCGATGGCCTCATCGAGCGCGGACGAGGCCCCCCGCGGAATTGATTTCCTGTTTTCCAGAAATCGGCTGAACGTGGCGCTCTCGCGGGCGCGATGTCTCTCGGTGATCTTCTGCTCGCCTACCCTGCTCGATCTCGTCTGCGCGGATCTGGAGCGGATGAGACTTGTGAATACGGTGTGCTGGGCGAAGGAATTCGCAGGAGGCTGAGTCGCTAAGAGTACCAACTCTTAGAGCGTTGCCCGGCCAAGTATTCACGTTTGGGTAATCCGCTCCCGCAGCCACGTCGTGACCGCAGGTTGGCTCAGCTCATTTCGCGCGATCGCAAGGACGAACGCCAGCAGCTCGGCCTTGGGAACGTTCAGCTCGTGCCCATTCAGTCGAAGGAACGTGAGCGGCGCCGCGAGTGCAATCCGCTTGTTGCCATCCACGAAGCCCTGGGCTTGGGCGAACCCGCAGAGATATGCGGCGGCGAGTGCCGCAACGTCGGAATCCGGCTCGTCTCTGTTGAGCTGTTGCGGCTTGTGGAGAGCGGAGCCGACCATGTTTTCGTCGAGGATTCCATGGGATCCACCAAAAAGCTCCACCTGACGCACATGCATCAGCTGGAGCACTTCCATGGTTATCCAGCGAAGATCCTTCACTCAGCCAGAGTCTGAAACACCTCACGATACTGAGCAACGAGCTCCTCGTGATGCTTCAAAGCCTCGAGGGTCGCGGGATCTACGGTCGTCACCACGAAGCGACCGGCTCCGTCCTCGATCCAGTAAAGAGGGTCGCCAGGATTTGCACCGAGACGTCGAGCGACCTCGTTCGGTATCGATGTAACGATCGAACCGCCCTGCACGCGGGTATTGCTGGTCAGGATCATGGCTCCTTCTCAAGTTGGATGATTTTGTTACATAAAAGTAACACATCCACACCTTGAGGTAAACCCTACGTGGTCAACCGCCCTGCGGCCACGAGGAATGCGGTTATACTAATGGTATGAAAACCGCCGTCTCCCTCCCCGACGCCGTGTTTCGCGCCGCCGACCGCCAGGCGAAGCGATCGCAAAAATCCCGAAGCCAGTTGTATGCAGAAGCGCTGGCCGAGTACCTGAGCCGTCATGCCCCCGACGAGGTTACCGATGCGATGAACCGTGTCGTCGACCACCTCGATGAGCCGCGCGATCCATTCGTGCTCGCCGCGGCGCGCTCGGTGCTCGAACGCGCCGAATGGTAGAGGTTGCGCAAGGCGAGATCTGGTGGGCGGACCTGCCCGGCCCGACAGGCTCAGCGGCGGGATTTCGGCGACCGGTAGTGGTAGTTCAGGGTAATCCGCTGAACCGCAGCCGGCTCGCGACAGTAGTGTGCGTCCCGCTCACAAGCAACCTGACGTGGGAAGCCGCACCCGGGAACACATTCCTCCCGTCCAGACTGGCGGGCCTCCCGAAGGACTCGGTAGCCAACGCCACTCAACTGTTCGCAGTCGATCGCACCTACCTCGGCAAACGCATTGGAAAGCTGACCCCAAAGCGGCTCGAGCAGATATTGACGAGCATCGACGTAGTGCTGGGACGGTAGGCCAGATCCCGCGGCCGATGCCGTCCATCGAATCGGGCGGACAGGTCGTGCCGAACGCGAAGGCACCGCAATCACTCTCGCCGAGCGACGCGAATCGCGCATGCTCAGAATCGCATCTGAAGCGCCGCGTATATTGAAGAGGATTCTGAAGCAAGCGCGTATACCGTTCGTCGGAAGGTGACCAATGAGCCGATATCTGGTAATCATCGAAGAATCAGCGACTGGCTATTCCGCTTTTCTGCCGGACTTGCCTGGTTGCATCGCAACCGGAGCGACTCGCGAAGAAGTCGAGAATGCGATGCGGGAAGGTGTCGATTTTCATCTCGAAGGCTTACGCGAAGCCGGGGAGCCGCTTCCTCCCCCGCGTTCTACGGCGGCCTACGTCGAGGTTGCTGCACAGACCTAGCGCTGCATGACGCGGATTCGAAGTAGGAATCATCCTCCGTCGGGCTGCTCCACGCAGGCTCGCCATGGCCGGGCTACTGCATCGCCGGCGCTTCTATCACATTCGCACCTTTGTACGCGATCGGCACGATCCGGTATCGATAGACCATTCCGTGCTCGCCGACGACGTATCCCGCGGTTTTCGACGGCAGCGTGAACGCATTGATTGTCGCTGGAAACTTGAGCTGGCGTGTCATCCATCGCTTGCCACCGTCGGACGTATGGATGAATGTCCCGTATGGCGAGACGCCCCAGCCGAGTCGCCCGTCTACGAAGCGGAGCTTGGCTGCCTTTCCGCCTTCGAGAACGGCGCCCGCGACACCAGTCCACGTCTTTCCGCCGTCGCGGGTCGCGTAGATCTTCCCGCCCCACATTCTGATGAAGCCGTTGTTCTCATCGAGGAACACGACGTACTCGGCGCTTACGTTCGGCTCGGGGATCGTCGACGTGGTCCACTCAGCCCCGCCGTTGGTTGTCTTCGCGACCACGAACGCAGTCGTGCCGACACCGCGACTCACAGCGTAGCCGATCTGCGGAGTCGCGAATGATACGCTCTCGAAGTGACAGCTCGAGTTTCGGCTGAGTCCCTGCACAGTCACGCTGACCTGGCACTTGTAGGCATTTGTCCAGGTCTTGCCGCCGTCCTTCGTGTGATAGATGTCCTCGCCGTAGAGGTACACGCCATTTTCGGCGGACGTGAACTGGTAATCACCGCGATGCTGGCCGACTGTCCCTGATTCGGTCCACGTCTCGCCGTCCATGGTGCGATAGAGTCGGTGGTCACCGCTGGCTTTGCCCTGAACGGCGAATACGACTCTGTCCTTCACGAACCGAAGGTCCACGATCGGCCGGTCCGCTCCTTTCGGGTCTCCGCCGAGCTGGGCTGTCCAAGTCTTTCCGTGATCGCGCGTGAAGAGGATCGTTCCCGCCGCGCCCGCCGCCCATCCGACCGAGTCGTTCACGAACACCACGTCGTGGAGCTCGAGATCCTGCGGGTAGTTCACCGCCTCGAAGATCGCTTTGAATTTCGGTTGTGTCGCTGCTGTGCGACTTTTTTGTTGGGCCGCCCCGGAAGCAGAGATAAGGAAAAACCCAACGAAGAGAGAGAGGAGAGTGTGTGGTGGACGAGTCATGGTTTGGCCTCCAACGGATGCTCGTTTTTGCCGCTGATCCCGCTATGTCCAACTGTTTATAGCACGGACTATCGGGGGCCGGAAGATCTGGTCTGCGCAGATCTCGAAAGGATGAAAGCCCCTGGCATTGGCGATGTCGATGCCGACGAGCTTCCCGCTTCGTCATGATCGAGAACCACACCGTCGGAGACTTCGCGGCTCTCAACGCTGGTCTGCCCCGACAGGTCGATGTAAAGCGAGTCCGTATCAGGATAGTAAGTGACTTTCATCGTCGGAACCCGAGTCCGGCGCGCTAGAGCTTCAAGAGAACGTTCAGGATCCGCTCGACTTCCTCGATGCGAGGGTACGTCAGATCCCCACGATAGCGCAGCAGTCGTTCCTTCGAGACAGAGCGGACCGCTTCCACCATGATGTAGCTGTCCGACTCCAGACCCGCCTCCCCCTTCGGAACAAGGACGTGCGACGCAATCCGCCGATTGGTACGTGTGAGCGGGATAGCGATGACGAGCTCCGCCGGGCCCTGGTTGAACTTGTCGACGGAGTTGATCATCGCCGGGCGCGAGCCTTCCTGCTCACGCCCTCTCGTCGGACTGAACTGAACTTGCCACACCTCGCCTCTTGAAGGTTGCTGACTGCGCTCTCATGGTTCCCGGGGACAGTTCTTCAGTCGCTCGGGATTACCCGGTTGAAAGAGGTGCGTTTTCGCCAAGCGGATGGGACGATATTGTCCCGGTGGACCGGCGCGGCACTCGTCTACGCCGGGGGCACGACCACAAATGACGAAGTTGTGTTTGGGGAGCCAGACGACCTGATACTTCTCGGCGCCCGATCTCTCGAAGGACTCAACCCGCGCGTCGATCCAGTAACCATGCAGCTGGTCGATGCGGGGCCAGCACCGGCGCCTGTCGCAGCATAGACCGCGGTTACGCGCTCACCACTTTGCGCAGAGTGTCGGCGTCCAGATTGCTCCCGGTGAGAATCACACACACCGTTTGACCCTCGAGCTCCTCCCTGAGCTTGAATACTCCAGCGAGGCCCACGGCGCCCGCCGGCTCCACGAGATTGTGCGTGCCGCTCAAGATCAATCGCGTTGCATCGATGATCTCTGCCTCGCTCACGGTGACGAATCCCGCCAGCCCATCGCAGAGAGCGCGGAACGTCATCTCGTACGTCTTCGCCGTCGCGATCCCGTCGGCGAGCGTTCGCGGCGGAATCGGCGGTGACGGAGCGCCGGCCTTCCACGACTCGTATACTGCGGGAGCACCCGATGCTTGAACGCCGAACACCCTGACGTTCGGCCGAAGCTCAGACAGAACAGCAAGCGCACCGACCGTCTGTGACCCGCCGCCGACAGCGAAGACCATCGCGTCGAGATCGTCCGCCTGCTCCAGAATCTCGAGCGTTATCGTGCCCGCACCGGCGACGACGTCGCGGTTGTTCGTCGAGTGCACCAGCGTCAGGCCTTCGTCCCGCGCAATTCGCTCCGACTCGGCAGCCGCCTCGTCGTACATCGTGCCGTGTTCGATTAGCCGAGCGCCGAGGGCTGTCATTGCGGCGTTCTTGTCGGGGTTGTTTCCGGCAGGCACGACAACAGTCACGGGAATCCCCAGCTCCCTTCCGGCGTAAGCCACGCCCTGCCCATGGTTGCCGGTCGAACCGCACACAACGCCACGCTCGCGCAAACGCGGCGGCAATGCCGTCATTGCAGACAAGCCGTTTCGAATCTTGAACGCGTTCGTCGGCTGATGATTCTCGTGCTTCACGAGCACGCGGATTCCGTGGCCGACAGCGGCATCGAGCGCCGGGTAGGAACGGAGCGGCGTTCGATCGATGAATGGCCGAATCCGCTTCTCCGCGGCGCGCACATCATCGAAAGTCACCGGATAAGTAGAGCTGCTCCGCGGCATAAGATCTCGATCCAGTGTTAGCGCGTTGTTACCTCCTCAAGGATCACTTCAGGGTGGCGTTCAGCGATTTGCAAAAGTCGCAGCGCTGCCCCGCTCGGCTCGTTTACGCCCTGTTCCCAGGACTTTACCGAGGCTGAGCTAACATTTAGTGCATCTGCAAAGACTGGCTGCGAGAGCTTCATCAACTTTCTAAGCCGAGCTATCTGGATCGCCCGATATTTCGGTGCCGGCGTTGCTTTCGCGCGGCGAGCAGTCACAGTTCGGACGGTTGCACCCGTCTTCTGTCCCGCCTGAAAAGCTATTGCCTCATCGAGTGCTTCAATGATGGCAGCTCCCATCGAGATGCCCGCCGATCGTTTCGTCTTCTTCCTGGTCTTCGTCGTCTTCTTCATGTTCGTCGCCTCAGTCGTGGAACTGCCCAGTCGTGTTATTTGCTACTCCTCCTTAAGTCTCGCAACCATCCCCCGGATTATCTTCTTCTCCGGCTTCGTGATGTTCTCACGAACGTTCTTAGGGAAAACCCACAGCAAATACACCGTTTCAATGTCCTCCACATACAGGTAGAGGACTCGCGCACCTCCGCGTTTACCCCGCTGTCCAATGCGCGCCCGAATCTTCCTGACGCCGCCCGTCTCAGCAATAACCGGTGCGCCTTTTGGATTCCCTGCTATGTCTTCCTCCAAATCCCGCTCATCGTCGTCCGAAAGCAAGCCTCTCACGGTTCGATCAAATGTTTTGAGCCTGACAAAATGGACATCGGTTAGCGAGCCTGGCATGGTCATACTATAGTATCGAATAGTATACTATGCAATAGTATACTACTGGACTTGCGTGGCGACCCATGATCGTATCCTTGAGCTCGACAAACGTCCGAGGCCACTGTGTCAGAACGCTCCGCTCGCTTGAACTGATTCTCAGGGGTAGCTTGGTGACCGTTCAAGCCCATCGGATGTTCGACGCATGGAGCTACGCGACCGCCTCCAATCGACCCTCGGCTCCGCCTATTCCGTCGAACGCGAGCTCGGCGGCGGCGGCATGTCGCGAGTCTTCCTCGCCCGCGAGCTCTCCCTCGGCCGCAATGTCGTCGTAAAAGTCCTGAGCGGCGACCTCGCCGCGGGGCTCAGCGCCGAGCGCTTTGCAAGAGAAGTCCGGCTGGCTGCATCCCTCCAGCATCCCAACATCGTACCAGTCCTCACCACCGGCGTCGCCGACGGCATCCCCTACTACACGATGCCATATGTGCGCGGAGAATCCCTACGGGCGCGAATCAAACAGGGGCCGATTCCACCACGCGAGGCATACTCTCTTCTCCGCGACGTCGCACGCGCACTCCAGTACGCGCACAGCGAAGGGGTCATCCACCGCGACATCAAACCCGAAAATGTTCTGCTCTCGGGTGACGTCGCCGTTGTCACCGACTTCGGAATTGCAAAGGCAATCTCGGTAGCGCGGACGTCGTCGTCAGGCGATGGCGAACCGCAAAGCGGACTGACACTCACCCAGGCCGGCTCCTCCATCGGCACGCCGGCGTACATGGCGCCGGAACAGGTGGCGGGCGACACGCTCGATCATCGAGTCGACATCTACGCCTGGGGAATTCTCGCGTACGAGATTCTCGCCGGAGCGCATCCGTTCGCAGACAAGACCTCAGCCGCCCAGCTCATGGCTGCGCATGTGAGCCAGCCGCCGGTTCCGTTGATCGAGCGCGCTCCTCGCGTTCCGCAGCAGCTCGCGCAGCTCGTGATGCGCTGTCTGGAGAAGATCCCCGACGCGAGGCCATCATCCGCCGCCAACCTGCTCGAAGACCTGGATACGGCACAGGGGTCTGGCGAGCAACGGTCGCTCCCTGCCGCACTCCGGCGTCGCTCCGTCACCGCTGCCGGCGCGCTCTTCCTCGTGATACTCGTCGCGATCGGAGGATACTTCTTCGCCACCCGGGCGCGAAAGCCAGCAGCACCAGCTCAAAGAAGCTCCGTCGCGGTCCTCCCATTCGCCGCCGGCGATTCTGCGAACGCCTATTTCGGTGAAGGAATAGCGGACGAGCTGACGACCGCCCTCGGGAAGGTCCCTGGCCTGCGCGTCACCTCGCGCACTTCGGCATTTGCACTCGGCCGAAGACGCGACCTGGACCTACGCGAGATCGCAAGCCGCCTTGGAGTCTCCACGGTTGTCGAAGGAACCGTCAGACGAGAAGGCGGGCGCCTTCGCGTTACTGCGCAGCTCACGAACGCGACCGATGGGCTCACCTTGTGGAGCGAAGTCTACGATCGCGACTCCAGGGACGTCTTCGCCGTTCAGGACGACATCACCAAGGCGATCGTGGCCGCACTTCGGCCCGAATTCGCCGGCGCCGGCGCTGGTGCGTCACTTAGAGCAGGACCTGGCACATCGAATCCGACCGCATACGACCTCTACCTGCGCGGGCTCTATCTCATCGAGCACCGCGGCGCAGGCGTTCCGCGTGCCGCGGAGTATTTCACGCAGGCAATCCAGCACGACACCACGTTTGCCCGAGGCTACGCCGCGCTCGCTCAGGCGCTTGTGTTCTTTCCGTATTTTGCCGGTGTCGCGCCGCACCGAGTCGAGGCACGCGTGCGCGCAGCAGCCGAAAAAAGTCTGGAGCTCGACCCCACGCTCGCGGAGCCGAGGGTGGCGCTGGCCATGTTGCATTGGCATGCGTTCCGATGGGACGAAGCCGACGCCGAATTTCGAAAAGCAATTGCGGCCGACTCAACGTCGCCGGTCGCGCACACGCAATACGGCCGGTTTCTCGCCAACCTCGCGGACCTTCCCGGCGCGCTGAGAGAATTCCGTACTGCTCGCGCGCTCGACCCGCTTGCACCAACCGCATCGGTCTGGCTGGCCCATACCCTGTCACTGATGGGCGATCACGCAGCTGCCTGGGAAGAAAGCAAGCGCGCAAGAGAGCTCGATCCCAATCTGTTCACGGCCCGCACTCTGCTCGCCTGGGATCGAGCCCGGACGGGACACCTGGACGAGGCGCGGACGATCCTCGGTGAACCGATTACGGTCTCTTCATTCGTCGGCATGAGTGCGTATGCTCTCCAGCTCGTTGGTGATACCGCCCGCGCTGCAATAGTTCGACGGAAACTCGCGGCCACACCAGATACGACGTATGCGATTCACACAGGAAGGGCTTACGGGTATCTCTCAATCGGGGATACCTCGCGGGCGTTGTCGGAGCTCGAGGCCGGTCTCGACCAGGGTGAGCTGGTGCCGCAACACATTCTGTTCGTGGAGCCGGTGCTCGATGGTGTCAGGCATAGCGCCCGTTTCGCGGCAATCGTGCGGCGAGTCGGACTCGACCCGCGCACGTTCACCGGACCGGTTAAAGGAAGACCGGCGCGCTGAATTAAACTCGTGGCAGGCAGAGGGCGAACGTGCTTCCCTTACCCGGTTCGCTTGCCACCGACAGATCTCCACCCATTGCATGCGATGTCGCACTTGACGGCAAAATCTCCCCTACGACTCCCGAGGTGCGGCGCTCATCCGCTTTTCAGTCCGACACGCTGCAACAGCCCATCGAACCGGGGATCAGACCGCAATGGATCAAGCCGCGGCTCGATCTTGAGATAGCGTACTGAGCCCGAGCGCTCAGAAACCGCCCTGTCGAGCCACAGAAATGCGTCGTCCTTTTCTCCCATCGCCGTGTAAACAAGCGCGATGAAGAACGGGCTGATGGGCTCCTTTGAGTCCAACAGCCCCTTCAGCACGCGTCGAGCTTCGTCAGTCCTTCCGGCCAACGCCTGACTCCGCGCAAGCGACGCGAGGTAGTTCGGATTTCCCGGCCGCAGCTTGAGCGCCTGCTGGTAGGCAGCCGTCGCTTCGGCCAGCGACCCCTTTTGCTCGTACGCCATTCCCATTATCCAGTACGAAGTCGCGAACTGGGGCTCGAGGCGAAGCGTCTTCTGCTCCTGTTGAATCGCGCGATCGTACTGGCGCGCCCCGTAATAAGCCATCCCCATATCCGCGCTCATCCTGGCCGACAACGGGTCGAGCTGCTCCGCACGCTTCATCGCCGCTACGGCCTGATCGACCTTCCCGACGGATGTGAGCGCCAGCGCGTACCAGTGATATGTCGCCGCCTGCTCAGGGTCGAGCTCCAGCGCGCGCCTGAACTCCGCCTCGGCTTGATCCCATTTCCACTCATGAAGCAGCACATGCGCCAGCGACGTGTGCGCCTCGGCCAGCGTCGAATCGAGCGCAAGGGCGCGCATTGCTGCCGCTCTCGCGCGCGGGTTCGCCTCCTCCGGTGGCAGAATTTCGTAATCGAAGAGACTGATATACGCGTCCGCCATTCCTGAATACGCGTCGGCGAACGCAGGGTCGCGGCGGATTGCCTCCTCGAAATACCGGATCGATTCCTTGAGGCCATCGGGGGTTCGCTTGTTCCACGCATAACGGCCTCGCAGGTACCGATCGTACGCTTCGAGATCGGAGGTTCCGTGACGCGCCCCCGCAGCGCGGGCGGACCCCGTGTCGAGCTTGACGCGAAGCGCTCCGACGATTGCACGCGTTATGTCGTCCTGAACACTGAAGACATCGCGCACCTCGCGCTCATAGCTGTCGCTCCATCTCACAAGACCGTCGCTGGCGCTGGTGAGCTGAGCGCTCACGCGCAGACGGTTGCCTGCTCTGCGAACCGTTCCTTCGAGAACCGAGCCGACGTTGAGCGCGCGTCCCACTTCGCGCGCGTCGACCCGCTTACCCTGGAAGGTGAACGCCGAGCTGCGGGCTGCCACTCGAATCGCGGGGATTTTCGCGAGCGCATTCGTCAGCTCATCAGCCATCCCTTCGGCAAAGTACGCATTCGCGGTATCACCACCGACGTTCTCGAACGGAAGCACCGCCAGAGACTCTACTCGGCCCGATACATTCGGCGCCGTCGTTCCACCGCGATTGCGAAGCGCGACGGCCGACGCAATCACGAGGGCAACGACTGCGATGGTGCCGCCAACCAGCAGGCGATTCCGAGTGAGCACAGGACTCGGCAGCGGGTGCTGTCCTGAGGAGCCAGCCACCGATTCCAGTCGCTCGACAATCTCGCGCGCTGACTGTGGCCTCTCGTCCGGATTCTTGGCGAGGCATTGCGTGACCAGTGCTGCAAGCGCGTGAGGCACACTCGGCTTCCCCGATTCCACGGGTGCTGGAGTCTCCATCGCATGCGCGATTGCAAGCTGATGCGACTGCCTGCCGGCGAAGGGAGTTTTTCCCGCGAGCAGCTCGTACGCGAGACAGCCGAACGAGTAGATGTCTGCGCGCCGGTCAGTCGCGGGATCGCCGAAGGCCTGCTCGGGAGCCATGTACGCCGGTGTGCCGATGCCCACGCCGGCTCTCGTAAGCGTTTCGCCGGAGCCGGCGGTTTGTGCCGCGCTCACCGCTTTGGCAATGCCGAAGTCCGTCACGACTGCGGCGTCTCCCGAAAGCAGGACATTCTCCGGCTTGATATCGCGGTGGACGACGCCCTGATCGTGGGCGTACCATAGGGCGCGGGCCACGTCGCGCAGGATCCGAACGCATTCGGGAACTGAGAGCGGGTCTCCGCTCGTCATGCGCAAGCGGAGCGACAAGCCCTCCACAAACGGCATCGTGTAGTACGGCAAACCTCCGGCATCGCCTGCTGCGTGGAGGGGTACGATGTTCGGATGTTGAAGATTGGCGGCAAGACGAATCTCGCGCGCAAAACGCTCCCCGCTGACGCCTGCCGCGAGCTCGGGTGCGAGAACCTTGATGACCACCTTCCGGCCGAGCGCAGTTTCGATAGCCACGAAGACGCGTGACATGCCACCGCCGCCGAGCTCGCGCTCCAGCGTGTACGTTGTTCCAAGCGCGGCTTGCAGCTGATCACGCAGGTTCATTACTGAACCGGCCACCGTGCTTTCAATTCTTCGATCAGCGCCACGGGCCGATCATGCTTTCGATCGATCGCCCGGTACACGATCGCCATGCCGCCGCTGCCAATCTCGGCTTCAACGGCGTAACAATCGCCGAGGGCGGCAGTGAGGCGGCGGCGGTCCGGGACCGGCTCAACCATTATCCATCCTGCGTCGGAGAAACCCGGTGAAAACCGCAAGTATCGCCATAGCCTTGGCCACGTTCAAGGCGCCGAGTTTTGATTGCTGATGAGCGCGAACGATGTTGCGTCCCGGGCCCGGGCGGCTGTATATCTATTGTAGATACGGCCGGCGGTCTGTTGAGGGAGATGAAATGGTTACTTCGGTTCAACGCTGGGGCAACAGCCTCGCGATTCGAATTCCCAAGGCATTCGCCGCACAGGCGCAGCTCAGCGAAAACACTGACGTCGACATTTCGCTGGAAGGAGACAAAATCGTCGTCACTCCCGCACGCCGCACGTGGAGCCTCCGCGAGCTCGTAGGCGATATTACTCCGGCAAACACACATCGCGAGATCCACTGGGGCGAGCGCACCGGCAAAGAGAGTTGGTGAAGCCCCCTGCGAAATCGCGCCCGTACGTGCCCGAGCGCGGAGATGCGGTCTGGCTGACGTTCGATCCTGCGGGTCATGAGCAGGCGGGACGGCGGCCCGCAGTCGTCCTGTCGCCGCGCGCATACAATGGTCGCAGTGGGCTCGCACTTCTCTGCCCCGTAACAAATCAGATCAAAGGCTATCCCTTCGAGGTAATACTCCCCGAAGGACTACCCGTGGCCGGTGCCGTTCTCGCGGATCAGGTTCGAAGTCTCGACTGGCAGGCGCGACGCTCAACCCGAATATGCTCGCTCCCCGCAGACACGATGGACGAGGTCCTGGGAAAACTGGAGCCGCTGCTACAGCGGTAGCGCCCTCAACCCACCGCTCTCGCAAGTCCTCGATGAGCTGATTGAATCTCTTGTCGTCCCTCGACGACTCCCGTAACAGTGGCCGGGCATGGCAATGACGATGTCAGCCCACGTACATTGAAGAGTATCCTGAAACAAGCCGGCCTCGAAAAACCCCGGCTGAGGGGAGATAAATGAGCCGCTATCTCGTAATCATCGAACTGACTCTAAATTGAAGGTTCAGGGCTCTCCCAACGCCTCACATCTCACCAATGGTCACAGCATGACAGACATCACTGATTCGATCCATCCGCGCCGACGATTCATCGGCCGAGCCGCGGCGGCAGTTGCCGCGCTCACGGGCTTCCCCGGACTCCTTCGCGCCAACACCAGCGCCGATGATTCAAAACACGACGCCTGGATGGGCCAGCTCAAGGGAAAACATCGCCAGCTCTTCCACGCCATCGACCTGAACGACAGGGCGATGCTGATGGCGAACAATTATCTCGACGCCTACCAGAATGAGTTCGCCGAAAAGCCCGGCGAGGCGAGCGCCGTGATCGGGGTTCACGGCCCGGCCCTCTATCTCGGGTTCAAAGATGCGGCGTGGACAAAGTATGCCTTCGGCAAGGCTGCGAATCTCATCGATCCCGCAACCAAAGAGCCGTCAGTCCGGAATATTTTCGCGACGGGCGGAGAGCTGGCCGTCGACACAGCGCAGAAGCGCGGCATCCTGTTCCTCATCTGCAACACCGCGCTTCGCCTTCGGTCGCGCGCCCTCGCGAAAGAGCGGGGTGAGACGTACGAGGTGGTTTACAAAGACCTCGAGGCGTCGCGGCTACCCGGCACCATTCTCGTTCCCGCATTGGTCGTCGCCATCAACCGCGCGCAGGAAAAGGGCGTGACCTACGTCAGAGTGTAAGAGTACGCGACACGGTTGGGATGCTCGTCAGCACGGCATCGAGCTCCCAACCGGTACGCGATCACGCTGATTGGCGCTGAGCACACCGATCATCTCTCGAGCCGCCGCTTGAGCGCTCGAAGCAAAACGACATCATCCAGATCTCTCGGCCGGCCCGCAGCTTCTTTCGACCGAATGATGTCGTCGAGCGAGGCTGCCTGAAATTCAACTCCGAAGGCCTCGAACCGTTCGGCACCTCTGATGAGATCGTCGTAACCCTTCGTCCCGGCCGGCATGAATGCAAGGTCAACCCTTCCGGCCTTTGTCACGAGATTCCACATCGCTGCCCGACTGAGCGTCGCCGCGGAGCAGTCGAACGCGAGCCCCTGAGGCACCGACTCAGTGTACACCCGGGCATCGAGCTCGCGAAGCGCCGCTGCCAGTCGGTCGAGGTTCCGCTTGTCGCTCGCCGGCGTGATGTCGGCATCGGCTGTCAATCTGGGGAAACCGTGGAGTCGCGCCGCCAGAGCACCTATCAGGATGAATCGAACGCGATGAGTGTGAAGGGCGCGGAGTAACCGCTCGGGATCAAACGCGGCAACATCAGACACGACGCGCCGCGGCGAGGAAGCGACTCACGTGCGCCGCCTCGAGGAGGCGTTCCTCCGGAGTCAGGCGGAGAATCCGCGCGACATCGTCGAGCTCCGACCGGTCGAGCCTGCGAATTCTTTTCAGCTCGGGCACCACGTTGAACCCCGCTGCGCGGAGCAGCCGCGCGAGCGTATGCCATGTCGGACTGGTTTCGCCTAGCTCGACGCGCGCCACAACGGACTGCGCCGTGTGCGCCTTCCGCGCAAGGTCGCGCTGGGTCATGCCCGCCTGGAGCCTGGCGGTCTTCAACAGCTGAGCGACATCGTTGCGGGCCATAGCGAATGATAGCTAATTAGCTATCAATTGTCGAGCGCGCCGGCTCCATAGGTCTTTCCGCAGGCGTGCTGATGGCCGGTCATATTGAGGATGAGCGCCACCCATCAGGGCATCTATGACGGAGGTTTCAAAGAGATTCGGCGGTTTATCCGGATTGAGTCGTACTGGCGTAAATGCCAGAGCGCACAACCGAACCTCTCATCTTTCTAGTTTTTAACAACAAAAAAATCCACATGCTGAGTGGCGGTTCGCCTGCGCGGGAGCCAGCTCGGAGACAATCCGGATAATCCGCCGAATCCTTTCGAAACCTCCTTCATAGATGCCTGATGGCCGCGCAGATCAAGGGACGAATAGCGCTCCGTGCGGCATCGCCATGCCCTTCACTGCGTTCGGCCAGGTGTCACGTTTGTAGCTGACCCCGGGCTTCGCCGCGCCGGGATCGCGAAATGCCTCGTCCCACGACAAACGGCCGGTTGACTTGTCGAGATTCGCGATCAACACCATCGGGGGACCGTCGGCCTGATCGGTGACCACGACGCGATCGCTCCGCGGATCCGACGCAATCCAGTGTGGGAAGAAAGTCGAATCTGTTTGAAACGATGCGATTTCCTTCGGATTCGCAGGGTCGGAGATGTCGATTGTCGCAAACCGGTGCGCGTAGGCAATCGGCATTATCCAGAATTTTCTCGCGATCAACGGCACGGAACACCCGATGTTCGCCGGCTGAGGCAGGGCGAGCACGCGCGTGATCTGCGGTTCGCCGTCGAGACCGGTCAATCGATAAAAGCCACAGTAGTAGCTGTTCACGAGCACCGATCCGTCTTCGAGCGCGCGCAGCTCGAACGGATACCTGTGCGAGGAATCTCCCGCCACCTCGGGGACTGGCAATGTCTTGAGCAGCTTCAAATCGGATAGACGCCACACCTGGACGACGTCAGCCGCTCGCTCGCTGTCCATCGGCGAGCTCGTGGTCACGACGCGATCGATCTTCGGAAGAGCAGCGAGGGCATACGTTCGAATTCTCGCGCCCGGGAACGCCGGATCACGCGACGATCCGCTGCGAACGAGCTTGCCCTGCGGGTCGAACTCGGCGAGACCGCCAGGATCTCCGGTGACTTTGCCGTCGCCGAACTGATAGCTCGCGAGAACATTCCCATTCGGCAGTCGAAGGAACGAATGAACCCTTCGTCCACCGGGAACCTGCGCAACGCGGCCGCTCGATTTCGGGTTCCTCGGATCGCTGAAGTCGATCAGGAACGACTTGTCGCCGGTGAAATCGTTTGCGAACAACGGTCCCTTTGCGGGAAGCTCGAACTCCGTGTGATGCGGCATCAGCCCGCTGGAGTCGACTGTCTGAGCAGCGATGACTGATCCGTACGTTTTGCTGGTCGGATCGGCGTCGAGCACGGTGATCATGTTGAGTCCGGCAGTCGAATCGTGGCCAGTGCCCGCCCACACATACAAGTAGCGTGATGGTCCGCTCGCGCTCGATTCGGCGGTCGATTCGCCGTCCGGGCGAGCACAGCCGGCCACGACCGTCACAACAGCGAATACGAGCGAAATCCGGCCTTTGAAATCCGTCACCCCGAGCTCCCGTTTGAAATTGTGAACGGGGAGTTTGCAGCCAACGCCCCTCTTATGCAAACGGCTGTCGCGCCCATCAAGCATCTATGACGGAAGTTTCGAAGAGATTCGGCGGATTTTCCGGATCGAGTCGTACTGGCGTACAGGCTAGTGCCCGCAATCGGACGTCTCTCTGTTTTGTTGTTAACAACAAAAACAGTCGCCAGGCTGAGTGGCGGTTCGCCTGCCTTGGCGCCAGTTCGGAAACAATCCGGATAATCCGCCGAATCCCTTCGAAACTTCCGACATAGATGCCGGCCAAGGGCGCAGAAGCCGGGTGAGCACAGATGATGGCTGAAACCGTGGGCGCGGGGTAAGGCAAACGACCTAGTCGGGCACACCAAGAACCGATCGGACCCTCGCCGAATACGGTGATCGCCCAATTCCTGCCACCGCGCCAAAACACGAAGACTTCGGCCAACAGACAATCCGTCTCCCCCGAATCGAGGAAAACCATGCGAACGCGAACCTACCTTGCCCGGTGGTCCGTCATCGTCCCCGCCATCGCAGTGCTCACCGCCTGCAGCGACGCCGTTTCACCCACAAGTCCGCGCGCCGCGCCGGACCCGACAGCTACCCTCGTGGCCACCGACGGCTCCATTCCAGGCAACTATATAGTTGTTGCCAACTGGAGCGCCGACGTTCTCGCGCTCACCGCGCAATACGGCATCGAGCCGAAGTACGTGTACGAGCATCTCATCAACGGATTCGCGGCTGCCTTCCCCACGGAAGTCGCGAACGCACTCGCTGCCGATCCGCGCGTCCTCAAAATCTCGGTACAGCGCCAGTACTCGAAGGTCGAAACTGTCACCCAGGCGCATGCTACGTGGGGCATCGACCGCATCGACCAGCGCGCGCTGCCGATGGACTCGAGCTACTCCTACGACTTCACGGGAGCCGGCGTCACCTCGTACATCATCGACACCGGGATCCGTTACTCGCACAGCGAGTTCGAGGGGCGAGCCGTGCGCGGGTTCGACGCCTTCGCCGCCGACCCAGCCGATCCCCTACTCGGCTACGACGGGTCGGGTGATTGCGACGGGCACGGCACCCACGTCTCAGGTACGGTAGGTGGAAAAACGTGGGGCGTCGCCAAGAAGGTGAAGCTGGTCGGCGTCCGAGTGCTGAACTGCGCCGGTTATGGATCGGATGCAGACGTCATCGCCGGAATGGACTGGGTCGCGAAGAACGCAACCCTTCCCGCCTCGGCCAACATGTCACTCGGCGACGTCGTCCCGACCAAGACGCTCGGAACCAACGGCCCGGTTGACGACGCGGTCAAGGCACTCATCGCTTCGGGCGTGACGCTCGCTGTCGCTGCCGGCAACGGCTGGGGCAATGGGACCGTTGGCGCCGACGCGTGCATGTTCCCGATCTCGAACGTCCCCGAAGCGATCACGGTCGCGGCCAGCACGAAGACTGACACGCGTACGACGTGGACGAACTACGGCGCATGCATCGACGTCTTTGCGCCGGGCTCGAGCGTAATGTCGTCGACGTTCGACAACGACACATCGTTTGGCACGAAGAGCGGCACATCCATGGCGGCCCCGCACGTCGCCGGCGTGGCGTCCCTGATTCTTCAACAGGCACCCGGCGCCACACCGCAGCAGGTGCGCGACATCATCGTGAGCCAGGCGACGCAGAACATCATCCTGCCGACCACGACGAACAACGGTCACACGATGAACAGCCATCTGCTCTACAGCAGAGCGGTGGCGCCGGCCGCACTCGTTGGTAAGCCGCCGAAGAACCCCAAGCCGTGCACTCCGAAGCGGCAGCACAACGGAGAGTGCTGATCTAAATCGCTGCGGTGGTCAGTCGACGCCGCAGCGCACGGACATCGCCAGGGCATTCGGGCTCACATGGACGAAGCGCGATGCTCGCGGGGGGGTGGCACCATCGCCCCCTCGCCTGGCGAGGGTCGAAACTTTAAGCGCTGGTGCCACGGGTGAGGGAAGCGGTGTTTCGTGACGCGACCGCTCCAGCGTAGCCGCTAGCGAACCTCGAATGGCCGAGACGCTGCGCGATCCGGCGGCACTGGCCTTCCGTCCTCACCGAGCAAACCGGTAAACACGACTCGATAGGTACCTGCCGACATTCCGGTGGGGATATCGAAAAGCGCGTTGATCGACGCCCCTTTGGCGAGCGACCTCGCCTCCGCGGTGCAGGCACCGCCGGCCGTCGGCCACTCGAAAACCACGACCCAGCTGTTGTCCACCCTTCTCTCGAGGCGACGCTGACAGAGGTTGTACTCGATCGTCTTATCGGACGTATTCCGAATCGTCGCTTCGCCCGTGCTGCCACGGTTGTATTGATCTCTGTTCGTCGTGATCTGATAAGCACCCGACGAGCCGCCGCGACCGAGCAGACCGCCGCAGCCGCCGAGTGTAACCGCACCTGCGAGAAGTGCAACGAGCGCCGTTCGCATTTGAAACCGCATCTTGATCCTCCACTTTGAGATCTGCTGGGCGACGACTGCGAAACGATTCACTTATCGTACCAACCACTTCCCGCGTGCTCGGCGCCGACACCCGAAGGTCGCCGCGTACGTACATATTGTGCATTTTGTACGTTGTCGATAACTTGACTGTCATGACTCGTCTTCCTGCCACCGAAGCACGGATTCGATTCGCCGAACTGGTTAATGATGTCGCGTTTGGCGGCGAGCGTGTTGTATTGCAGCGGCATGGCAAAGACATCGCCGCCGTTGTGCCAATAGAGGATCTCGCTCTCCTCGAGGAGCTCGAGGACCGCATCGATCTCGACGCGGCTCGTAAAGCGCTTCGCGACAAGGAGCCCGCCATTGCCTGGGGCGCCTTGAAGCGCGAGCTGGGTCTCAAGCGCTAACGTCGCGCGGACGGGTAATTCTCCGCCGGGTCCCAAATCACAGGTCCGGACCGACCTCCGTATCGAATCGAGATCTCGGCGCGAGCGGCGTGGGAATTTCGAAAGCTCGAGCCGGCGGCTCATCGGCGGCTGAGTCGTAAGATCGATTCGCTGTCGCTGGACCCACGCCCGCCGGGCGTCAAAAAGCTATCGGGTAAGGAAGGCGTCTATCGTGTTCGGGATGGAGATTTCAGGATCGTCTACAGCATCGAGGACAGGAAGCTGCTGATTCTGGTGCTCTCAGTCGGCAACCGTCGCGACATCTACAAGCGTTGATCAAGAGCAGAGAGCGATGATTATCGTGTCAGTGCCATCGACCAATCACTGCCTGCCAGCAACCTTCACCGGCCTGAAATACCTCTGCACCGCAAGTTTCCCGATCGACACTCCCATCGCCTTCCCCGCATCCGCCGAAAAGCGATAATGCACTCCGGCCATGATGCGGGACTCGGAAACTTCATCGATGTATTCCTGCGCCGAGTGATATCTGCGGAGCATCGTCTTCTCCTGGTCGACGACGATCGGCGGCATTTTCTTCCCGAATTCCTGATCGATCACCGTCCCCACCGCTGCCGCTGAAAGGCAGTGGCCACACGGATACTCCGGATGTGCCGGAGTCGTTGCGATCATCGTTACCCACGTCGAATCGGCGGCGGTCGAATCGTTACCATCCATCGCGGCACTTCGGATGGCCGTAACCGGACGCCACAGGTTGTACGCGTACTTGCCGTCCATCATAGCGACGTATGAATCAGCCCACGCCATCTCCGCCAGGGCCAGGAAACGTGCATCGTCCACCAGGCTCCGCCCTGGTAATCCAATGAGCTGCCGCAGAATGAGTCGCACGTCACGTCCCGCCCAGAACATTCCGACGTCGCTCTGCTCGGCGCTTCGGGCCTTGCTCCCCTTGGAGCCAATCGCCTTGATCTCGTTGTAGTCGCGCACCCATGCCGCACTCTTGAGCGCCGGTGGAGGCGGGGGCCTGAGCTCATCCGGCTTCTTCATCACCCAGGGGCTCTGATGTGCCCAGACCATTCCGATCTGACGAAGTGTCGGCACATAGACCCCTGCGGTTGCAGGCGACATGAACGGATCCTTTCTGTCGGCCTTCGAATTTGCCCGGGCGGCGAGAACTGCCGCAGCTGCCTGTCGTCCCACCGCAGCTCCGTTCTCTCGCGAAACGCTGTCCTTGATCAGGGCAAGTGAAGACTTTAATGCGGAATCGAACGCCGATTTCTGGTCCGCGCAAAGTTTGACGAGAATACCGTGGGCGGCGGTCGCCGCCGCAGCGTCCATCGAGCTGCCGGGAGCGGCGACTATCTTTGCGGTGTACGGCGTGTACTTGCCGGCTATCGCGTTGATTGCCTCGAACATCGCGACATGCATCATCGCGTATTCGTCGGTCTGCGATGCGTCTTCGCACTTGTCAGCCTGATCGCGCCAATGGAGGAGCACGTTGTTCACCACTCCGGCGGACGTGATTGCCGGGAGGAGCAAAACTGTGAGAAGTATGAACGGTAGGAATCGGCGGGCACGATCGGAGTGCATGACTATCTCCTGACTACCGGCAATGCTCTTATCTGCCGTCAATGAGAGAAAGCTCAAACGGATTCGGCGGATTATCCGGATCGAATTGTACATGCGTAAAGCTCTTCCGCAACAGACGATCAACGAACCGCGCTCACCTTTCCCAGGTATCGATCGAGCCAGTCGAGCGTCTCGCGAATCATCTCCTCTCGCGGAAGAAAGTGCTGCGTGGGATAAATCCTTCACGTCCATGATGACGTGATCGCGATACGCACTTCCACGGCGTGTGCTTGAATGCCCGTCACGGATGAGGAAACGGAGCTCAGCCCTGGCTGGGTAGCGCAACAAGGGGATCGCCTTCACCTTTGCTAGCCGATCCCCCATGCAGACCGACGCACTCGAGCGCGTCACGCGCACACTCGCCGACCGCTACCACGTCGAACGCCTTATCGGCGAAGGCGGGATGGCGACGGTGTATCTCGCGCGCGATCTCAAACACGACCGCGACGTCGCCCTCAAGATCCTGAACCCCGAGCTCGGCGCGGTACTCGGGACGGACCGCTTCCTCGCTGAAATCCGTGTCACGGCCCGGCTTCAGCATCCGAATCTCCTCCCGCTTTTCGACAGCGGCGACGCCGAAGGAATCCTGTTTTACGTGATGCCGTTCGTCGAGGGCGAGTCGCTGCGGGCACGTCTCGAGCGTGAACGACAGCTCCCGCTCGATGAAACGATTCACATCGCCGCCGCGGTGGCAAACGGGCTCGACTACGCCCACGACCACTCCGTCATCCACCGCGACCTCAAGCCCGAGAACATTCTTCTTCAGTCCGGCCAGCCGCTCATTGCCGACTTCGGGATTGCGCTTGCCGTTACCGTCGCCGGTGGCCAACGCGTAACCCAAACCGGCCTCTCGCTCGGCACGCCACAGTACATGTCGCCCGAGCAGGCGACGGGCGACCGTCAGATAGATAGACGCACCGACATCTACTCGCTTGGCGCAGTCGTGTACGAGATGCTCACTGGTGAGCCGCCTCACACGGGCGGAACCGTTCAGGCTATTGTCGCGAAAGTTCTCACCGAGAGGCCGAGGCGTGTGAGGCTCATGCGGCCGAGCGTGCCGGAGCATGTGGAGCAGGCGATCGACTCCGCGCTGGAGAAAGTGCCGGCGGACAGATGGCAGAGCGCCGGAGATTTCGCCGATGCACTGCGCGGGCGCGCGCGGACCCTTCCATCGACGAGTCGCAGCTACAGTGCAGCAGAGGCTTCGGCCTCCGCGCGAACACTCGGGTCGCGGCTGCGTGATCCTATAGTGGTGGCGGCCGTTGCTCTGGCAGTGGCTGCTTCCGGATTCGCCGCGTGGAGCTCGATGAAAAGCGAGCCGCAGGCGTTGTCAGGACCCGTCCGCTTTGCTTTCGCTGCTCCCGAGGAGGTCGCGTCGGTGATCGGAACCCTGGACATCTCGCCGGATGGGCGCAACATCGTCTACCTGGCGAGCGTCGGGGGAATGAACGCGCTTGCACTGCGGTCGCTCGACTCGCTGGCCCCGCGACTGCTCGAGGGTGTTACAGCTCCCGAAAGTCCGACTTTTTCTCCTGACGGCCGGTGGGTCGCATTTCTGTCAGGGTCAGCCTTGAAAAAAATCTCTGTCGATGGCGGTCCAGTCATCACGCTCACGGAATGGACGCGCCCGAGAATCGGCCTCTATGCCATTCGATGGAGCGACGACGGGATCCTCGTCGGATCGGAGCGCGGATTGTTTCTCGTTCCTCCGAGCGGAGGAGAGCCGCGTCTGTTCGCGCCGATCGATTCAGCGCGCGGCGAAACCTTTCGCGCCGGTCCCCAGCCGATTCCCGGCACGCACGCGGTGCTCTTCGCGTCGGGCAGGGCAGCGCCTAGCCCGCCCCGGATCGGGGTTACGATCGTTCCGACCGGAAAGACCAAGGATCTCGGGATTCTCGGATTCAACGCGCTCGGTGTTGTAGCGGGGCACCTCCTGTACCTCGCGAACGAAGTCGTCATGGCCGTTCCCTTCGACCTGAAGAAGCTCGAGACGACGGGAACCCCTGTGCCGGTCCTCGACCGTGTAAATGGAGTCGGACAGATTGCTCTCTCGCAAGCCGGAACGCTCGTGTATCGCATGGGATCGGGAGCGGACCAGCCGTCGCTCGTTTCCCGCGACTCGGTACAGCCATTATTGCCTGTGGGACGCTATACGCACGCCGCGTATTCTCCCGATGGGCGGCGCATCGCCCTGTCGTTACTGGACGGCGACAAGATTGACATTGCAGTGTACGACATCGCGGCGCGATCTCTCACTCGTCTTACAACTGACGGCTCAGGTAACGATCGTCCCGAATGGACTCCGGACGGCACGCGAATCATCTATCGGTCGACGCGTCAGGGCAAAGAGGCACTGTGGTGGCAGCCGGTTGATGGAAGCGGTCCGGCCGAGCTTCTTCTCGAGCGGCCCGGCGGCGTTCAGGAGGGGGTGATTACGCCGGACGGAACGACGCTGATCTATCGCACGATCAGGCCGGTCACGGGTCGCGACATTCTCGCGCGGCGACTATCAGGCGATACGACCAGCCGGCTGATCGTCGGGACCGAAGCCAGTGAGTCGCACATCGCCGTTTCTTCCGATGGGAGATTTCTGGCGTATCAGTCCAACGAATCGGGAAGGGCTGAAGTTTTCGTTCGGTCGCTTCAGGGCGCCGGGGCGCGCTGGCAGGTCACTAACGATGGCGGAGCCAGTCCGGTGTGGTCGCGAGACGGCAGGAAGCTTTTCTATTTCAGCGGGCGAACCATCGCATTCGCGCGTGTTTCGACCGACGGCGGCCGCTTTGCCGTCGTTTCGCGGGACACGCTCGCCACCGGCTCGTACTTTCGTTCGCCCAGCCACCGCTCCTTCGATGCCACGCCCGATGGCAATCAAGTGCTCGCGTTGGTGTTCGCGGGTGGTGATGTCGTTCCCGTTGTTGTCCTCAACTGGGTGACAGAGCTCAGACAGAAGCTCGCTCGTTAGCCGTCGACGGCGCGCCCCCGTCGCTTTTACGCCTGAGGCGCTCAGCGCACGACGGCAACGACGAGGGCGATCAGCCCGAGCACTGCACCAAAGCCTGCAATCAGCACAGCCGCCTGCCCGGTCTTTCTCCATCGCAGCTCGGCGGCTTCGATGGCGCGCATCAGCCGATCTTCGCTCGACGGAGCCTCGTCCCCGAAGAGCGACTGTTGCATCACGCTCTTCCCGCCCATTACCTCGGCCATGGCCCGCTCCATCTGCCAGTGATGAATTCGCTTGGCCTCGTCAATCCCCGGCTCCGCCGCAGCCATCGTCGCTGCCTTGAGAACGGCATTCTTGATGTCGCCGCCGCTCACCAGGTATCTCTCCGCCAGATCGCGAAAATTCACATCGTCCGCCAGCGGAGTCTTGGATGGATGGATCTGTACTTTCCAGATCTGCTCACGCTCGTCGACGCCCGGCATCTCGAACAACACGTGAGTTCTAATGCGGCGCTCGAACGCGGGGTCGAAGTTCACGGCGAGGTTTGTCGCAAAGATCACGACACCGTTGAACGCCTCGAGCTCCTTGAGCAGAACATTCACGACGGTATTCGATTCGCGCGCATACCCCTGCACCGCACCGGTCGTGCGACGTGAAGCAATCGCGTCGGCTTCATCGAAGAAGAGAACCGCATCCTCCTCGGCAGCCATCCTGAACACCGCGGCGACGTTCTTCGGCGTCTCACCCGCCCACATCGACTCCATCTCGGCGTACCGCACCGACAGCAGCTTCTTGCCGAGCGCGGTCGCGATCGCCTCGGCACAGATGGTTTTTCCGGTGCCGGGCGGGCCGGCAAAGTTGAACGCCAGGCCGAGGCCGCTCGAGTGCCGCTCGCCCAGGCCCCACTGGGTGAAGATCAGCGCGTGGCTTCGCACCAGACTCAACGCCTCGTCAAGCTGCGCGCGCGTGCGAGGCGGGAGGATTACATCGGCAAACGTGCGGCGCGTGTCGATTGTCTCGACCGCTCGGCGGCCGCCAATTCGGCCAGCGATGAAATCGCGGATGGGGGTAGGCATCTGACAATGGATTTAACGAAGAAAACGCGTCGGGAACAAGGACTAGAGACACCGTTTCTCGCCGGTTTGATCCGGTCAGGCATCTATGACGGAGGGTTCTTCAGGATTCGGCGGATTAACCGGATTGACTCCGCGCGTCAGAAAAGCATGCGTACTGGCAGAAATTGATTATTGGGGAACTACGGAACTGCGTACCGTTCTGCTATGCGTCAACTCGTCGAGCAAGAGCTCACAAAATCCATCATTGGTGCGTTCTACGAGGTCTACAACGCCCTTGGATTCGGGTTTCTCGAGCACACGTACGTAATGGCGCTGGAGCGCGAGCTCAGGGCCCGCGGACACCAACGTTGCCCGGGAAGCCTCGGTGCGAATCATGTACAAGGGCGAGGAGCTGTCCTACCAACGACTGGACATGATCGTTGACGGCAAGGTGATCGTGGAAGCCAAATCCACGCTGGAGCTTCATAAGAGTGCCCGGCGCCAGGTCTACAACTACCTGAGAGCGACTGATCTGGAAGTGGGATTGCTCCTTCATTTTGGCCCCACCGCCAGCTTCTACCGCGAAATCCGTAGTACCCCAAAAAAGAAATCAGCCGAATCCGTTAAATCAGCCGAATCCCTTTAAACCCTCGGACATAGATGCGTGAGAGGCGCCACGCAAGTTGCCTCACCGCCTTCTCGGAGCATTCCAGGGTGTCCGCTGAATGAGCCGGCGACTCTTATTGCGCAGTTGCCGCTAGTCCTTGTTACCCGGCTCGTACTTGAATGAGACCTTCACCTTCGCGCGGTAAGTCTCGATCTTGCCGTCCCGCATCTGCACGTCGAGCTGAGAAACTTCGGCGACTCTCAGCTCTCTCACTGTCTTCCCCGCCCGTCTGAGCGCGGCAGCTGCTGCTTTTTCCCACGATTCAGTGCTCGTGCCAATCAGCTCGATCACTTTGTAAACGCTTTCTGCCATGTCATCTCCGTGTTTGTAGTTTCACGACTTCGGCTAGAACTGCCACCACGTTGCGTCCCGCATCAATAACCGCACCAGAACGACGCTGTCACGGCACGCACTGAACTCAGGCCGTCGGTCACTCCTTCGTCCACGCCGAGAGGGCGGCTAAATCCATCGGACTCAACCGCGCGTCGGGATGGAGCGTCAGGTAGTACCACAGCGGCATCCGGTGAGTCGCTGTTACACGATCGATGTTCATTCGCAGCGCTCGCTGATGCACGCTGTCGTAGCTTGCCCAATCCGAGAAGTTCAGGAACCTGCGGGCCTTTTCTACGTCCGCGACAACCTGCCACGACAGCGGCGCCACGTACGCCCAGATCGGCCACCGCGTTTCAGTGGAGTGACAGTCGTAGCACGCACGCCGGAGAATCCACTGTACGTTGCGCGGCGCGTGAGGATCTCCCGTGCCGAGTCGATTCGTTCGCTGGACGGGGATGAACTGAATGCCGACGAGTATCAGGGAGCAGCAGCGTCGCCGAGTAGAGTAAGTACCGTTTCATGGTGCGTGAGTCATGGCGGGATAACCGGGGCGAAATCTGCGACCCAGGGTTTCTGCGGGACTTGCGATCGTGTGAGGGGTGATCGCCCTGTGATTTCCTACTTCAGGCCAATCCGCTGCACCAGCGCGGCGTACCGCGGATCGCCCCGCAGAGGCTTGAACCCGGGATCGAGGTGCAAATAAATCAGCCCGGCGGATCGCGTCTGGTACGCGCGTTCGAGCGACGCAAAAGCCTGCTCGAGATTTCCCAATGCGGCGTAACCCATCGCCAGAATTTCCGAGCGGACATAGTGCTGCCTGCCTTCTTCCTCGAGACGCGCCATGATTTCCTCTCCCTCGTCGCGCCGGTCGAGGTTGGCGAGGGCGCGGACAATGAACGCATCATATGAACGCACACTCGATTCCAGTCCCTGGCCCTTCCGGTACCATTCGAGCGCCGTCTCCGCGTGTCCCAGCGCGAGGTGTGCGGACCCAAGATCGAGATAAACGGCCAGATTCCTATCGTCGATCTCGATTGTTTTCTCGGCCTGCGAGATGGCGCCGGAGTAGTCGCCCGTGTAAAACAGAAAGCGCGCGAGCCAGCGGCTGTAGAGGGGATCCAGCGGGTTGAGGGTCAGCGCTTTTCGAATCTCGGCAATTCCTTCGCCGAGCAGCCCGACCGCGGGCAGCACACTGCCGAAGGCAAAGTGTGCTTCCGCATCGTTCGGCGCGAGAGAAACTGACCGCCGCAGCTCCTTCTCCGACGCAGCGAAGTCCCACTCGTACCACCCGAAGACCTTTCCGAGCGCAGAGTGTGCTTCCGCAAGATCCGGGTCGCCCTGCAGCGCGCGCATCGCTGTCGCCTTTGCCTGTGGATATGCCTCGTCGGGCGCAACCCAGTCGTCGGCGAGACGGCACCAGCAGTCCGCCATTCCAGCGTAAGCCCGCGCGTAACCGGGCTCGAGCAGCAGCACTCGCTGGAAGAAATCAATGCCCTTGCGAAGGCTCGCCTCGTTGAAGCGGTGGTAGAAGAAGCGCGCCTTCAGGTAGAGGTTGTAGGCGTCGAGATTCTTGGTTGGGACGACAAGCTGCTCGCTGTCACTGCCGAGGGTGAGCTTCAGTGACTCGACAATCGCGCGCGAAATCTCCTCCTGAATCTCGAACACATCCGCGAGCTCGCGATTGTAGGTATCCGACCAGAGGTGGTAGCCATTCTCGACGTTCACCAGCTGAGCGCTGATTCGGATCTTGTTGCCGATCTTCCGCACGCTGCCTTCCAGAACCGACCCCACGCCGAGCTTCTCCCCAACCTCGCGACTGTCTACATGCTTTCCCTTGAATACAAAACTCGAGTTGCGCGATGCTACGTGAAGTCCCGGAACCTTCGAGATCGCATTTATTATCTCTTCCGTCATTCCGTCGCTGAAGTACTCGTTCTCCGGGTCCGCGCTCATGTTGGCGAAGGGGAGAACCGCGATCGCTTTCTTCGTGTCCGCGCCTTTCTGCGGCTCCTGCCCGCGCCGTCCCGACGTCTGGCCATCCTGCGAGATCAACCGCAGCGCCTCAGCGAACTCGGCAGCGGTGGGGAACCGGTCCACCGGAGTCCGCGACAGCGCACGCGTCACGGCCCGATCGACTTCCTCGGGCACGTCCCGCGCCGTTCGCACTTTCGGAATCTCGGAAACGAACCGCTTTGCGATGATCGCCTGAGCCGTCGGACCCGTAAACGGCGGCTCTCCGCTCAGCATCTCGTAGAGCACGCAGCCCAGACTGTATAGATCGCTGCGGCCATCCACCTCTGTTCCGCCACTCGCCTGCTCCGGGCTCATATAGGCCGGAGTGCCGACGACCATTCCCGTCTGCGTGATGGATCCGCGGCCGCTCAACGCCTTGCCGATGCCGAAATCGGCGACCATGGCGTTCCCTTCGTGGAGAAGAATGTTCTCCGGCTTGATGTCGCGGTGCACGACGCCGTGACGGTGCGCGTAATCAAGAGCCGAGGCAACTTCGCGGGTGATGCGAAGACTCTCTTCAAGCGGCAGCTGTCGCTCGTGATCGAGACGCTCCCGTAGCGAGCGCCCTTCCATGCTCGGCATTACGTAGAAGAGCAAGCCCTCAGCGTCGCCCGAGTCATAGACCGGAAGAATGTGGGGATGCGTAAGACCTGCAGCCATCTTGATCTCTCGAAGAAACCGGTCGGCACCGATCTCCGCGGAGATCTCGGGCCGGAGAACCTTGACGGCGACTTTCCGCTCGTGGCGTCGGTCGTTCGCGAGAAACACCACCGCCATCCCACCTTGGCCCAGCTCACGCTCAATTGCGTAGCGGCCGCCGAGCCCGGCCTCGAGACGTTCCTGGAGCGTGGTCATTCGACCAAAGATGGCGCAAACGCTGGTTGTCGCCAGCCTCGGAACCGCATATTGGGCACTCCGTGATGGTCCTCACCGACTGAGACCCTGTGCACGAGCCCCAGGTCGGATCGAATCGCTCCAGGATTTTCGCCGTCGCCATCGCCGTTCTTGCGATCGCAGCGGTGGCAACAGCACTGTGGCTTTTCCCCCGCGCTCTCCCAGTCATCGAACTGGAGCAGAAGGTCACGCGCGACGTTGCGCTCGCGCGCGCTGATTCCTTCTTCCGCGCTCACGATCTCGCGCCGGCGCGTGCGCGAACCGCGGTTCGCTTTCAGGGGAACGACTCGCTCACGACTTTCATCGGCCTGGCAGGTGGTGGTCACGACTCACTGAATGCGCTTGTCCGTGGACAGGATGTCGCTCCATTCACCTGGTCGGTTCGAGCGTTCGTGCCCGGCAATCCGCGAGAGGCGCGCGTCAGGTTCGCACCGGATGGACGCATTCTGGGCTTCTCACGTACGTTCGCCGAGGCCGACAGGCGCCCGGAGATCAGCGCGGATTCCGGGCGCGTACTCGCGGAGCATGTGCTCGCGACATGGATCAACGAGCGGATGGATCGGTGGAAGTTCGTCGCGTCGTCGTACGAGACGAAGAAGACGAGCGGCCGCATCGATCGCAGCTACACGTTCGAGCGCATTGATCGCAAGCTGACCGGCGCGCCGATTCGCGTCGAAGTCGCGATCGCGGGTGACACGCCGTCGAGGGTCCGGCCATTCGTCGAGATTCCCGAATCGTTCCGACGGCGGTACGGCGAGATGCGATCGGCGAACGACTTTCTCGCACTGCTCGCGGGTGTCGGAATTCTCGCGATCGTGATCGTCGGGATCGTCTTTCTCAACAGGACAGCTCGCGCCAGGCAGGTGCGCTGGCATCCGGCGCTGGTCGCTGGAGGCGTCGTTGGCGCGTTGATCTTCGCCGCCGGACTGAATGAGCTGCCGGGAAGCTGGTACGGATACGACACCGCAACATCGCCGGTGGCATTCCAGGCGATGATCGTCATCGGCGCGATAGCCATCGGTGCGTTTACAACGTTGATGGTCGGCTTCACTCTCACCGCGGCGGAAGCGGCCACGCGACAGGCATTTCCGCAGCATCTCGACTGGTGGAAGCTTTGGCGCTTTCGCGGCACGAGAGAGGTCGCCACTCGCGTCGCCGGCGGTTATGCAACCGCCTGCTTCGCGTTCGCGTACGTCACGCTCTTCTACCTGGCGACGCGAACGCTGCTCGGCTGGTGGGTGCCGAGTGCGCTGCTCGACGATCCAAACCAGATCGCATCGCCGATGCCGTGGATCTCCGGCATTGCAGCGTCGCTGAGCGCCGGCGTGTGGGAGGAAGCGCTCTTCCGCGCCCTGCCGCTTTCGCTGTTCTCGCTGTGGGTGGGCCAGCGAGCGGGACGCCGGTGGTGGATGACCGGGGCTGTTGTCCTGACCGCGATAGTCTTCGGTTTCGCGCACTCGAACTACCCATCATGGCCGCCGTACTCGCGCGGAGTCGAGATCTTCCTCGACGCCTGCCTGTGGGCCGTGCTCTTTTTGAGCTTCGGGCTGCTCGTCACGGTCATCGCGCACTTCGTCTACGACGTCGTACTGTTCGGATTGTTTGCGGCGTCCGGCACCGCCATCGAATACCGCATCTCGGCGGCGATCATCGGCCTCGCTTTGCTCTCACCCGCCATTGCCGTCGCGTGGCAGTGGGTGCGGCAGCGTGGGTTCGTGGCGTTGCCCGAAGACGCACGATTCGGTGCGTGGACGCCAACGGTCGAGGAAGAGACAGCGGTCGCGCCCGCACCGCTGAAAGAGCACACGCTCACGAGGCGCGCGACTCGGCTTGCGATGGTAGCCGTGATCATCGGCGTGATTGTCGCCATTGCGCGGCCGCCGCAGCCGACGCTTGGGCCTCAGTTCACGGCGGACCGTGCCCGCGTCGTGAGAGAGGCGGACTCGGTGCTGCGCGCCCGCGGCGTCGATCCGGCTGGTTGGCGAAGACTCACGCACACCGGCACCGACACGCTCGCCGCCTGGCCGAGATTCCTGCGCGAGTACAAACTCATCCCACGAGCGCAGGAGCTCGCCGCCACCTACGAGCCGCCGGCAACATGGGTCGTGCGCTACGTGCATACCGACGGTGCAACGGTTGAGCAGCGCACCGAGGAGTGGCGAGTACGCGTGTGGCCCGATGGACGGCCACTCGACGTGCGACACATCATTCCGGATTCAGCCCGTCGCAATGTTGCCGCTCCAGCCGACGTTCGGCGCATCGCTCTCGCTGCGCTTGCGCGCGAAGGTGTGAACACGGCCCCGCTTCGCGAGACGGAGTTCAAGGAAACCGCGCGTCCGTCGCGAAAGGATGTGACCGTCACGTACACGGACACTGCCGTCAAGCTTGCCGCTGGCGCGGCGGCGAAGGCTTCGGTTCAAATCGCCGGCGACGAGCCGCTCGTAGCGCAACGCAGGATGGAGCTGCCCGAGGCATTCCTTCGTGCCGATCGACAGCGGCAGGCCAATCGAACGATTATCGGCGGACTGCTCGGGCTGTTGCTCGTGGGCGGGGTTATGACGGGCGCGATAATCGTCGCACGACGGCGCCCCGTGATCGACGATGGAGTTCTCGATCGACGAAAGACACTCATGCTGGTTGGCGCGGTCACTGCCCTCTCTCTCATCGACGGACTCAACGGACTGCCGCCGACCCTTTCTTCGTACGACACCTCGGAGCCGTGGAGCCGGTTCATCGGATCCACGGCGGTCGGTTTCGTCGGTGCCCCAGCCACTGCGCTACTCGTGCTTGGCGTATGGGTTGCGCTCGATGCGTTGAGACGACGCGTCGGAATCCCGATGTTGCGCGATGCGGAATCTGGAACGGCATCTCGCGGCATGCTCGTCGCCGGGCTTGGACTCGGTGCCATGGTCTTCGCGATCGTGCGACTCGAATCGCTGGTGCCCCTGGGCACCGTGGCGCGCATCCCGCCCGTTCCGTCGACGCTGCTCGATCTTGCGCTGCCCTGGCTCGGTGAGGCGCCGAGCGTCCCGGTTTCCGCAATCATGACGGTCGCCGTCGTCGGCATTCCTATACTCGTCCTGGCCGGCATCACTCGGCGATGGGCGCTGCGAGCGCTCATCGCCGCGGTGGCACTCGCCCTCGTCGCCGCCACCGCGATTGCATTTGCGCCGCCGGGCGAAGCTGATCCCGTGCGAATAATCCTGGCCGTCGTGCGAATGGGCGTGATTGCACTCGCACTCTATTTCTGGGGCACGCTCTCGGCGTGGTCGTGGCTCGTCGCCGCCCTGGTGTTCAGCGCGCTCGGCGGACTTCGCTCGGCGGTTTACGCGCCAACGGGACAGGAGCAAGTCGCTGGTGCCCTTACGCTTCTTGTGGCGTCCGTGCTCATTGCGATCATCGTGCGACACACCCGAGCCGAAGCGAGACGTGCGCCCGCCTGACATCTAATGCCGCAGGGCGGACACCCCGACAAGAGCGAGACCGAGCACAACGAGTGACACGTGAAGCCCGACGAGCGCCCACCGGCCAGGCGAGAACGGTGCGTGAAGCCAGGCGGGGACGGGCAACCATCTGAACCAGAACCAGACGCCAAGTACGCCGCCGCTCAGGATGCCCGCTGTTAAAAGGAGCCAACCCGTTCGCGCAATCTGCTCATCGGGTAGTTCGCTTGCGCAGATGATCAGCAGCGGCACTCCAACCAGTCCGGACGGAAGCGCCAGCAGGTATCTGAGCCTCGGCCGCCGGAGGCTGAACATCAAAATGGAAGGCATCAGCAACCACCCCAGCGCCAGACTCGCGCTGAACCCCGGGTGCGCATCGAGCGTGACGGTTGCAAGCAGCCACACGAGCCCGAGCGCGATCGAGCTGACAAGAGCCAGGCGAATGACGCGCCTGGCGAATGCTGCATCGCTTGTCAGCTCGACCGGTTGCGACGTCGTCGCTTGCGGGCCGCGCGCTCCCATCGGCTGCTACGCGCTCGCACCTTCCCGGGCGTCAGGTAATGAAGCCGCCCACCGCAGACACGCGACAAAGAGCACCAGGAAAATCAGATCGAACACAGCGAACCAGGCGAACACCGCGTGGAGCAGCTGATTAATCATGAGATAGTATGCGGCCAACCCTACATAGATGGCCTTGTAAACGATGCCAAGCCGTACCAGGTCGAG
The DNA here is from genome assembly GCA_035633115.1 of Gemmatimonadaceae bacterium. Lineage (NCBI taxonomy): Bacteria > Pseudomonadati > Gemmatimonadota > Gemmatimonadia > Gemmatimonadales > Gemmatimonadaceae > Gemmatimonadaceae bacterium. The sequence goes on from DASQFN010000031.1 coordinate 34,739, forward strand.
GTTTCGGATGATGTTCCGCGAGACATACCAGTAACCCAGTCCCTGCACGAAAACATAGGCCGTCGTGATGTGGAGATACGAGACGTGCCCGGGCGGCTCGATGGCGAGTGATTCGAAAATCGGCCTCCACGCAAGAAAAAACACTGCTCCGATAATCATGTCATATGCCGCGCCCACAAGAAAAACCGTTTTGTAAAAGCCTTGTTTGTCGGTCATCGGTCGATTCCCTCCGCGATTGGGGTTGGCTGCCAACGTTTCTTGTACTGCCGCCTGAACGCGCGCATGCGGGCCTTCTTCTCCGCAGCGGAATACAGCTGCTGGCCGAGCTCGAGGAGCCCGCGCTCGAGCTCGGCGACTGACATTCCATCCGGACGAAAGTTGACATCGAACAAAGTGCATTTCTCCCACGCCGTCTCATCCAGCAGACGGTCGTCCGCCCGCAACCGCTCGTACAGCGGCGTGCCCGGGAACGCAGTCATCACCGTTATCTGCACCTCGCCGAGGCCGCTCTCCTCGACGAAACGGTGCACGTCCTGGAAAACTGCCGGTGTGTGACCGTCCAGTCCGAGAACGAAGCAGCCCGTGACAAGGATGCCGTTTGACTGGATACGCTCAATGGCTTCCCTGTATCGGTCGAATCTCTCACTCTTCCAGTTACGGTTGAGCTCGATTCCATTCAAGCCGGCTGGAGTGGGGCTTTCGAGTCCCACGAGAATCTGGACGCAGCCCGACTCGCGCATAAGGGTGAGGAGCTCGACATCGTCGGCCACGGAGATATCCGTCTCAGTGAACCAGCGAATTCCCTCGTCGCCGAGCGCCCGCATCAAGTCCTTCGAGCGCCGTTTGTTGACGAAGCTGTTGTCATCGGCGAACTCGATGAACGGACGTGGCCAGAGGGCCTTTATCGCGCGGATCTCGGCGACCACCCTCGAGATGGACTTGAGCTTGTACCTGCTGGTGAGCGTGATGGAGCTCGCGCAGAACTCGCACCGCCACGGACAGCCGCGCTGTGTCTGGACAGTCAGCCGGTTGTATTTCGCAGGGTCGAGCAGCTCGAAGCGTGGCATCGGTGCCTCGTCGAGGTTGAACTCCTGACCGCGGGCATGGTAGAGGCATTGCGGTCGTCCAGCTTCGAGATCACACAGCAGTGACGGCCAGCTCAGCTCGCCCTCACCAACCACAACAATATCGAAATGGCGGAGCGCCTCGTCCGGCAGGGCGGTCGCGTGCAGGCCCCCGATCACTGTCCTCGTTCCAGTTTCGCGGTAGCGTCGTGCCACTTCGTACGCGTCCTTCACCTGTGCGGTCATCGTCGAGACAGCGGCAAGATCACATGGTGGCAGCTCGCCGAGCTCACGCAGATCGGCAATCTCGTGGTAGGATATCTCGAACCTGTCGGGCGTCATGCCGGCCAGCGTAAGGAGTGACAGACTCGGCAGCGAGGCTATCGTCCGGCCGCGCTCGGCAAAGCCGGGCAGCGTCATGCCGATGCGCGTGAGCTCCTCGTTGAACGCTCGAACGCCGCTCATCGCAATGAGGGCAATTCTCATCCCGACCCGCCCCTGCTCAGACGATTGCCGCCGACGAGGCGAAGCGCTTTGCCAGTTCCTATCGCACTCCGCTGGCCGTCGCCAAGTGTGACCGCCCCGTTCACCACCACGACTGAGATTCCCACCGGATACTGAAACGGCGCCTCAAATGTCGCCGTGTCCGCGACTCGCGCCGGATCGAATACCACGACATCTCCGGCAAGTCCAACAGCGAGTCGCCCGCGATCGGCGAGACGCACTCGCGACGCCGGCAGCGACGTCATCTTCCTGATCGCATCGCCGAGAGTGAGTACCTTCCGCTCGCGTACGTAACGCGCGAGCACCCGCGGAAAACTTCCCGCGCCGCGTGGGTGCGGACTTCCGCGGCGAGTGGGACCGTCGACAGCGAACGCCCCGCCGTCGGTGCAAACCATGCCGAGTGGGTGCGCGAGGATCCGCTCGAGATTGGTCTCGCTCATCGCGAATCCCACCATCCCGACGTCGCCGCGATTTCGTCGCAGGAGATTCACAGTCAGCTCGTATGGGTCACTGATCATCGCCTTCGCGTATGCGCCGAGCCGTTTCCCTTCGGCCGCGCGATCCTCGGCGGCACGAACAGACGTGATCTGCGCATTGTCCCAGCCGCCTATGAGCTCGACCTTCGCCAGCGTTTCCTGGCGGATTTTCGGCGATACCGCGGGGTCGGCGAGTCGCGCGAGAAAAGCATCGGTCCCGCCGTCGCGGCTCCAGATCGGAAAGAGATTCGTCAGTCCGGTTGCGTACGCGACATATGGATAGCGATCGAACGCGACATCCAAACCGTCTCGCCGCGATTCTTCCACGAGGCGAAAAACCTGATCGAGCTTCGGCCAGTTGCGTGGGCCCTGCGTTTTCAGGTGAGAGATCTGGAGAGCGCACCTTGCACCGCGCGCAACGGCAATCGACTCGTCGATTGCTTCGAGCAGACGGTCGTCCTCGTTGCGCATGTGAGTCGCGTAGGGCAGGCGACGACTCGCGAGCGGACGGCACAGCGCAATGAGCTCGTCGCGCGACGCAAACGCGCCGGGAGTGTACTCCAGGCCTGATGACGCTCCGCATGCTCCGTCAGCTAGGGCGCGCTCGACCATCGAGGTCATTCGGGTGAGCTCATCCGGAGTCGCGGGGAGATCCGTGTCGCCGATCACCGCGCCGCGGATGGTGCCAAGTCCAACCATCGACGCGATATTGGGACCCGGGCGTAGAGCATCGACCGAGTCGAAGTGTGCAGCGAACGTTTTTTCGGGCGAGCCGTTCGCTCGGGAGCTACCGTCCGCGCCCACTACTATTGTAGTGATCCCCTGCCTGATGACGGATTCCGCGCGCGGATCGTCGGCGAGCGTGCCGTCGCCGTGTGAGTGGATGTCGACGAATCCCGGTGCAACCGCGAGCCCGCGCGCATCGATCTCCTCTCGTCCACGCGCAGAGATGCGGCCGGCTATCGCCTGGATTCGCCCATTCTCAATCGCGAGATCCAGTTCGCGTCCACCGACGCGAGAACCGTCGAAGAGCGTCCCGCCACGAATCACCAGGTCGTAATCGCTGCGACGCGCCAGCACAGCGGGAGCACAGGCGACGGCAAGCAGCGCGTTCCCGCTCGTGGCAACGAACGATCGTCGGCTGAGGGTCACACGATCATTGGCTATCACTGCGTCCTCAACATTTCCCATGCAGACCGGGGACTCAGAATCGACAGCGGAGGTTTTCCTTTGACTTCCAACAGATCTCTGTCGCCCGTGACTAGCATGTCGGCCTGCCCAGCCGTAGCTGACGCGACTACCCAAAGATCATCGGAGTCGCGAATACTCTTGTCGGCTGGTGAGGAAGGGCGTGCAACAATTGTATGATCCCGCAGCTGACTTTCAATGTCCCTCAGCTGCTCTTCGGACGCACCAGAACGACCTCCCAGCACTCGCCGCAATTCCTGCAGGTTCACCTCTCCAGTGAGAACCTCGTGCTCCGCCAGGACGAGTCGCATGAGGTCGGCACTGAGGCCGCGCGCGGTGAAGGCGCTGACGAGGACGTTAGTGTCGAGGAACACCCTCACGAGACCGCATCGAACACGTCCTCATCCGTCAGGATTCCGCGCGCTTCGGCCAGCGGCAGGAGCCCGCGTCTGGCCTGCTCGAAGCGCAGCAACGCGATCTGCCGGCGCACCGCATCGCGGACAAGGTCGCTGCGGCTTCGGCCCAGACGCCGACTGAGCCGGTCCAGCTCTCGTTGGAGCTTGACATCGAGGCGAATCGTCACGCTGGCGTTCTTCATGTAATACAATGTAAGACACAACCCTTTGGCGTCAATCCGTGCACGGCATACGACGAAAAACCTCGCGTGTTATCAGGCGGGGAGCGCGTAGCCAAGGACGGCGATGAAATGGCACACGCTCCCAGCAGCAACGAACAGATGCCATATCATATGGTTGTATCTCACGCGCTTCATCGCGTAGAACGCAACTCCGCCGGTGTACGCGAGTCCGCCGGCCGCGATCCACAGGAGGCCCGCAGGCGGAACGTTGTCAATGAGCGGCTTGATCGCGACGACGATCAGCCAGCCCATCGCCAGATACAGTCCTGTAGACAAATAACGAATCCGGAACCACCCCAGGATTTTCGCACCGATCCCGACCAGGGCAAGCGTCCAGATGATGGCCAGCAGCGTCCAACCCCACGCACCGCGCAATGGCCCGAGCGCGAAGGGCGTATACGTTCCGGCGATGAGGAGGTAAATCGCCGAATGATCCAGAACTCGAAAGAAGCCCTTCCACTTCGACAACGGCAGAGCGTGATAAATCGTCGACGTTCCGTACAGCAGAATGAGCGTCACCCCAAAAATCGTCGCGCCGGAAACCGCGGAAGGGTCGCCGCTCGCGCGGGCTTTCAGCCGCAGAATCGGAAGTCCGACTAAGCTTGCAATCAGACCCAGGCCGTGGGTGATGCTGTTTGCTATTTCTTCGCCGATTGAACGGTCGCGATCTGACATTGATCTATTGATTGCACCCATTGCGGCAGCCCCACGCACCGTACATTCATCGACGAAAATCTGATGTCGTGCCAAGGTCCTGTGGTGTAGAATAATACTGGGACTTTTCATTCCGGTAATCGCGTATGAACACGCCACTTTCCCGCAGAGAGCTGCTCAGAAACGTCGCCGTCTCGGCGGCCGGGCTGATGATTCCATTCTCTCTCTTCGACGACGACCTCGCGCGCATATCGGAATGGCTGGAAGATACTGAGTCGCTTGCCCTGTCCGACAGCGATCAGGCGCGACTCGCTGCATGGACCACGACGCTACGCCGTGAGGCGCCGGCTCCACGCAGACTTTCCCTCGGACGCAGAGCGATTCGCGTTGGTGAGCTTGCAGTCGGCACTCCTTATGAGGCCTTCACGCTCGAGGCGTATTTACGCGCCGGCGGCAATCCTTCGCGCACCGAGCCGCTCACGGTGTCGCTCAGCCGGTTCGACTGCGTCACGCTCGTGGAATCCTGCCTCGCAGTCGCCCGCGTCGCCGCGCAGACTCGTGATCCGTCGTGGGATCGATTCGCCCGCGAAGTGGAGCGAATGCGGTATCGTGGTGGAAAACGCGGCGGCTACACGTCGCGATTGCACTACTTCAGCGAGTGGATTTCAGACGGAGAGAAGCGTGGCCTTGTGCGCGACCTGGGTGCCGAGCTCGGTGGAATCGAAGACACTCGTCCGCTGCGCTTCATGACCGGGCATCGTAGCAGCTATCCGGCGCTCGCCAATGATGCCGTATTCCGCGCGATCGGAGAAATGGAGCGCAGTCTCGACAAGCATCCTCGTCACGTCGTACCGACGGCACGGATTCCTGAAGTCGTTGACCGCATCCAGACGGGAGATGTGGTGGCATTTGCGACGTCGATCCCCGGCCTCGACGTGAGCCACGCCGCGTTCGCTTATCGCGACTCGGGCGGAGTGCTCCGCGTGCTGCACGCTCCGCTTTCGGGTGGAGTCGTGGAGGTCACGCGGTCGACTCTTCCCGAGTACGTCTCCGCCATTCGTCGCGCCACCGGCATTCTAGTGGCGCGCCCATTGGGTTGACCGACGTAGACACCAAGGATTGGATCGGCGTCTGACCGATGTGGCCGAACGCCAGCGACGTCCGCTCCTATCCCTGAGACTCGGCGACGGCCTTCTCCAGGAGATCGTGCATCAGCGTTTGATAAGACTTGCCTCGGTCGGCCGCGAGGCGCCGCAAGTGCTGTAGGAGATTCGGGTTGATTCGAAACGCTATCGGTCGTTTCGTCGCGCCACCAATCGGGGGACGGCCGACACGGCGCATTGCGGCTAACTGCTCGCGGCTCAGGGGTGGAATATCAGAGAAGTCGATTGCGCTGTCGGGCACGTGCAGCACGTTCTTCCGAGCTCGCCTGCCGCGCGCTGATGACCCTGGTCGTCGTTTCGCCGTCATCCGCTTCCCTCCGAGTGTAAGCGACCGTGATAATCCGACCGCCCGGCAGCTTTCCAATTAGCAGCCTGCGAGTTTCGCTCGCTGAATGGCGCAAATCCGGGCTATCGAGCGCGTCGCCGTCCGCGAACGCATTGACAGCCTCTTCGAACGAGAGTCCGTGCTTTCGACGGTTTGACTCCGCTTTGGCGGGGTCCCACGGGAACATTAGTTATGTATATACGAAATGACAAGACTTGGCACGGGACTCTACAGCGAGTTCTGAATTCGCCTTCATCAAATCGACGCGGGGAGTGTCACTTCCATACCCAGGCGATCGAGGCTCGTCATGACCTCGAGAGCAGGCCTACCTTCGCGGAGTAAGGCGATCTACTTAGTCGGGCTTGTGATCCCGCCTGAAACGGCGTTAACGCGTAAGGCATCCGCCCAATTTTCGCCGCAACCCCTCTCCCACGACACTTCCCTCGAAGTCGCGGCACACTGCGGCCTCGCAGGTGATCGTAGCCGGAATTCTTCCGCGCTACACACGATACGAACTCCGGATCGCAATCAAAGGATCGATTTACGGCGGTCCGTACAAAAGGGAACGAAATCAATGCCTCTCCGAGCCAACCTTCGCCAGTGGTCCGTGATTCTCGCACCCACTGCAGCGCTTCTCGCCGCGTGCACCGATGCTCCGACCAGAATCGCCGCGCCGACGTCCTCTGCGGCAGTCCGAACATCGCTCAGTCCCGCGAGCGGAATCCCCACCGGAAAAACTGTCGTAATCTTCAAGGACACCTCCTCCATTCCGCTCGCAGGTCTCGCGCTCCTCAACTCCGTCGGCGGGACAGTCACCACGCGCTGGGACAATATCGGAGTCGCATTCGTCTCCGGACTGTCTACGAGCGCACTGGCAACACTGAGCGCCAACACGCTCGTCGAATCCGTAGGCAGCGACCGCATCCTCAACTGGCTGCCCAACGTCAGGACGGCGGGCGCGATACAAGGCGATGCAGCGGCGGTGCCGCAAAACAATCCCGCGAACGCGTCGTACTATGCCAATGGAACGCAGTGGAACATGCGCGTCATTCAGGCCGACAAAGCGTGGGTAGCGGGAAAGCAGGGCCTTCCGTCGACCCGCGTCGCGATTCTGGATACAGGAATCGACTATGGTCACCGCGAGATTCGCACTCTTGTCGACCTCAACGCATCAGAGTCCTTTGCGAACCTGATCGTTGGGGTTGCCGATGGTGTTCCTTCGGTCAGTGCTCCAATCGAGCCGCAGCTTCCCGGTGACTCTGCGTTCATGGACAATCACTTCCACGGCACGCACGTCGCTTCTACCGTTGCTTCCAACAACATCAGCGTCGCGAGCATCGCTCCTGACATCACTCTCATCGCGGTGAAAGTGCTCAGCATGACAGGCAGCGGATCGTTTGAGAGCGTGGCCAGCGGAATTCGTCACGCCGCAGGTCCAGCTAACGCCGACGTCATCAACATGAGCCTTGGCGCAGGGGTGGAGCCGGGTGAAGAGGGAGCTCCCGCTCTGCTGGAGTTGATGAGGCGCGTCATCAAGGATGCCGAAAAGCAGGGGGCGGTCGTCATTTCCGCCGCGGGGAACGCTGCGATCAACCTCGACGTTGGAACCATCGTCTACACACCGTGCGAGCAGAGCACGATCTGCGTTTCGGCGACGGGGCCGCTCATGCAGCAGAATTTCGATCAGCCCGCCGAGTACACGAACTACGGCATGTCGGCGATCGAGGTCGCAGCACCGGGTGGAAATGCGTCGGATACGGCGGAGTACGTCAATCAGGATCTGATTATCGGTGCCTGCTCGCGACGAGCTGGTGAGGCGGGTCTCGCCCCCTGCCGAGTCAGCACTGACGGAGTCGTTTATTTCTACGCGTACGCAGCGGGGACGAGCATGGCGAGCCCGCATGTGGCCGGCCAGGCCGCGATGATCAAGTCGGACAACCCGAGCCTCTCTGTCGCCGGGATCCGCGCGAAGATCCTCGGCACCGCAGACGACATCGGGGTGAAAGGCCGGGATATCTACTCGAACTACGGACGCATCAACGTCGCGAGGGCGCTTGGTCTGAAATAACGGGCGTTGCAATTCCCGAGGGGTGACATGGTGTCCCTCGGCGCGACGGACCCGCAAAGGTCTCATCCTGAGAGGCGATGGGGCCTTTGCGATTTTCCGATACTGCGGACTGCGGAACGGCACTGCGAACTGCGGCACTACACTGCGGGCTGCGGACTAAACTGCGGAGTGCGGATTAAACCGCGGACTGCGGATTAGACCGCCGACTGCGGGACGAACCTCGCGGCTTGCGTCCTCGTCTTGCATCCGAGCTTGGCGAGGATGTGACTCACATGCACGCTCACGGTCTTCTCGGCTATTCCCAGGGCGACCGCGATCTCGCGATTCGTTCGTCCCTTCGCGACTTCGTTCAGCACTGCCTGCTCCCGACTCGTGAGACCTGAGCCCGCGACGCGCGCCTCTCCCGAGCCCGCGACGCTCGGCCTCGTGCGCACGCCCGCCCGCCGCAGCACCCGCCGCACGACCTCGCGCTCTCTCGGCAACAGTGGACGTCCGAGCTCCTCGAGCAGACGCCTGCCGAGCGCGAGCCCCTCCAACGAGTCGCCGGCTGACAGCATTGCCTCGAGCAGGGTTACTCGCGCTCTCCGGCATTCCAGACGATTTCCGAGTTTGTCCCAGGCTTCGGCCGCCGCAGAAAGAGCTTCGCGCGCTTCCTCCGTTCGGCCCTGCGCCAGGCGCACGAGTCCCACCGCGTGCGCGAGCTGCGCGGCTCCCGCCTCCGCATCCGACAGCGTCGGAGCGTTATCGACCAGCTCCGCTGCATCCTCTACGCGCCCAACGGCAATGAGCGCCTCGGCGGCGTACGGCAGCAGCTGCCGCGCGAGCAGCGGCTGACTCGGAGGCACAGACCGCAGCGCGGCTTCGAGAACCTTCGCCGCTTCGGCGTTGCGTCCCTCGGCGAGAGCGACAAGCGCGAGGCCGACAGACCAGCCGCGATCGCCGAGCTCGATCGCTTCCTCATACGCGCGGCGCGCACCAGCCAAGTCGCCACGCGCCCGGCACACAAAGCCCAGCACACGGAGCGCATCGCGCAGCTCCGCTCGTTGAGCTCGGCGCAGCTCGTCGACCGCAGCCGAAGCTTCCGCGAGAGTATCCTCTTCCCCGCTCGTAATTGTCAGCACTGCCGCACGCATTGCGCGGAACAGCGCGTCCAGGCCAACGACTCCCTGATCTCTGCACAGCGCGCGCGCCGCATCGGCCCAGCTCAACGCGCGCTCGTATTCCTGCGCCAGCAACAGAGCCTTCACGCCTTCCGCATAAACACGGGCAAGCCGGTCGAACGGTAGCCGTCCTTCGCGCAAGAGCGCGAGTGCAACATCGAGTCGTGCAACTCCAGCGTTGACTTCGCCCCCCAGTATGCTGAGCTCGGCGAGGCCGACAAGCGCGAGTACTTCTTCGGCCCCTTGTGCGTCGCGTGACGAGAGCGACAACCCGTGCAGCAAGAGACTCTCCGCGCGGTCGAGATCGCCGCGTCCAAGCCACAATCGGCCGAGGTCGTCGTAGATGGGACCGAGCTCGCGGCTGGGCGACTCGTCACCGAGGAGACGCAGCGCTTCGTCGAGCGCTTCCGCCGCACCTTCGGTGTCGCCCTCCTCCACGCGCAATGTTGCGAGGCCGCGAAGAACACGCGCCGTTTGCTCACTCTGGCCGAGGCTGCGCCACAATCGCAGCGCGTCTTCGGCGTACTGGCGTCCTGCTGCGGCGCGGCTCTGTCGCCAGGCTACCGCCGCCAGTCGCTCGAGTACTTCGGCTGCGCGCACTCCCTCATCGCCGAGCTCCTCGAGCGAGGCCAGCGCGTTCTCGTAGTGCTCCGAGGCATCATCCCATGCGCGCAGTCGCACTGCTTCGTCGCCGGCAAGTCGCGCGTATTCATAGGCGTGCTCGTGGTCGCCGCCGAGTCGGAAATGATACGCGAGCTCATCCAGGCGCCGCGGAGTGTTCGCCGCGCGCTTCTCGAGAGCGGCGGCCACGCGACGATGCAGCATTCGGCGTCGGCGCGAGATGATGCTCTCATACAGCGTCTCCTGCATCAGCGCGTGCGGAAACACGTAGCACTCGCCGCTCTCGTTTCTCTCTTCACGCAGCAGCTGATGGGCGACGAGCTGCTCGAGAACTTCGACCAGCTCCTCCTCGGAAATGCCGAGTACTTCGCGCATGTCCTCGAACTCGACGATGCGTCCGATCACGGCGGCAGCCGAAAGCGTCTCCATCGCTCGCGGTCCGAGAGCGTTCACGCGGGCGAGAATCGCCTCGCTGACGGTCGACGGCAGCCGCGTACGCGCGAGTGCCGCAGCAGCATCGGCGGTGGGCTCGAGTACTCCGCCTTCGGCGAGCACCGAGACCAGCTCTTCGACGAAAAGCGGATTCCCTTCTGCCCTTCTCCAGATCTCCGCCGCAAACGCTGAATCGGGCTCGGTCCCGAGCATGCACCGGAGCATTTCGGTGGTCTCATCGCGCCCGAGCGGCGAGAGCCGCATATCTTCGCCGACGCGGTCGCGCGCCAACGAGCCGAGCAATCGCCGCAGAGGATGTGCGGCGTGCAGCTCGTCGGAGCGATAGGTGACGACCATCATCAGACGAAGTGATGTCGCGCGGTGCGCCAGGTGATGGAGGAGCTCGAGCGAAGTCTGGTCCGCCCAGTGAACGTCTTCGAGGACGAGTAGCATCGGATCGTCCGTCGCCAATCGCTCGAGAACGCCGAAGATCAGCGCATAAGGACGCTCGCGGTCGCGCTCGGCGGTTTGATCGGGTGCTGCCGCTGCGCCCTCGAGCTGCGGAAAAATCGGGGCGAGAATGGCGCGAAGCGGACCGAGAATCTTCGCGACTTCGTCGCCTTCACCTCGCGCAATCCGGAATCGCAGGGCGTCCATGAACGGCGCATACGGAACGGAGGACTCGGTGCTGGAGCAACGCCCTTCAATGACGCGGACGTGTCTCGCCGTTGCTTCCTGTTTGAGATCGCGAACAAGACGGCTCTTACCGACGCCGCCGTCGCCGCCCAGGAGCAGCACGGTGCCATGCCCCTCGACGGCGCGGTCGAGGCGCTCGAGAAGCGAGCGCAACGGCGCTTCGCGACCTACCGACGTGGGACAGACGACGGATCGGATCATGTATGGTGCGAATGTTTACTTGTGACCAACGCGCAATGTATACCACTCCGGCTTTCGCGGGAAATGGCTACGGGGCGGCTCCCATTTTTTCGGCAACGCGCGCGCGAATTTCGGTCAAGGGCGGCAAAACGCCCATGAACGCCAATGATCCACCGTCGACGAGGACTGTCCCGTCATCGCAACGGACCTGAAAAGAGCCGTATGGCCCCGTTTCGAGCTCAACCTCGACGCCGAGGTCGCGGCGAAGCATCGCTGCCGCCCGGGCAGCGTGGAAATTGGTGACTCAGTAGACGCAGCGACGGATCAGTATTCTCATGTTCTCAACGTTTCCTCGGCGTTGCGAGGGGTGCAAGTCTTCTGCCCGCCGCTGAATCCTTGATCAGTGTAGCAAGGCGGCGGTCGCGTGTCGCTTCCAATTTGGCGTTCAGAACCCAACGGATGGCAAGCTTGCGATAACCGGGCGGCTGGGACTCAAAGAATTGCCAGGCGCGCTTGTTGGCCTTGAAACGCTTTTTTTCGGCCGGCGGCAGCGTCGCAGTTTTTTGCTGCTCGAACAGGTAGACGCCCGATTTGGCCGGGTCGCGCGCCTCGAATGCTCGTTTCCCGGCGGATTGCATGAGTCCGCTCTCAATGAGCTCTCCTGCCTTCTTGATGTTGACCAAGCTCCAGTTGCTGCCGCGCCGTCGAGGAGTGAAACGGTTCGTGTAACTCTCGGCGTCGAGTGATTTTCGAACGCCGTCGATCCACCCGAAGCAGAGCGCCTGATCCACCGCCTCGGGCCACGTGATGCTGGGCTTCCCGGTGCTCTTCTTGTAGAACCCCACCCAAAGCTCGGTCTCGGACGCATGGTTTTCCTTGAGCCAGCGGCGAAAGTCGGCAGGTTTTTCAAAGAATTTCGGCTGCATCGTTTCAAAAATTAATCTTGTGTCCTCGTGACGGCTCCTGGTGCCGACTGCTGATTGAGGGCTTTGCGGACTCAGGACCAACGGCCAGTCCGTCACAGATGATTACTCACTGGTCTCGCCGGTCTCCATTACGGGTCTCCTATTTGCCGGACATTAGCCGACCAACCCGCAGCTCGATTCTGAAGCACTAACCAGAGGGACGGTGCCGCCATGCCCCAGCCGCTCAAAGCAATCTTTCTCGTAGGCACGCTCAAAAAGAAGCAGGTCCTTTCGCATACGCTGACGCTGTGCGAAGTGGTGGCGGACATCCTCAAATTGCAAGAGGATGTGGACAGCGAGATAATCCGCCTGCGCGACTACAATATCCAGCCCGGCACCAGAACCGAAATCGACGACGACGACTGGCCGAAGATTGTCGAGAAGATGATCGCCTCGGACATCGTCATCTTCGCAACACCGATCTGGTGGGGAATTCAGTCCTCACTCATACAGAGAATCATCGAGCGCCTCGACGAGCTGAATGACGAGCTGCTGGAAACAGGCAAGTCAGAGTTCGCCAACAAGGTTGGCGGCATCGTCATCACGGGCGACGAAGACGGCGCAGAGCACATCATCGGCAATATTCTGAACTTCATGAGCTGGAACGGATTCACGATTCCCCCTGCGCCGTCCGTCACCTTCCTCGGCGACGCCTCCGGCGATACGAAGGAATCGCTGAAGAAGAAATTCCAGCGGCGCGGGGTTTACAAAGCCGCGCGGACCTTTGCCCGCAACGAGGCATACCTCGCACGCCTGCTGAGGGACAACCCATTCCCTCAAGCAGACGATTGAATCATCCCGCTCGAGCGCGCCGCGGTGAGCGCAGAGCGATCAGCGGGCAGCGTGTTGTCCTCAGTTTGCGGTTGTCTTCGCCGCCCCGTTAACCCACCGCCCCAGCCAGTCAGCCACTTCCTTATAGAACAGTCGTGAATTGTACGCGTTGAGTATCCAGTGATTCTCCTCGGGCCACACCAGAAGCCGACTGGGAATCTGACGCCGCTGCAGCAGTGACCACATCTCGAGCGTGTTGTTCATCGGCACGCGATAGTCCTTCTCGCCAACGGACAGAAGCATCGGCGTCTTGAACTGCGCCGCGAACCGCGCCGGGCTCTGTGTTCGCCAGACTTCGTTCTGCTCCCATACCGGGCCGAGCGACTGGATCTCGCGATGATAAATCCCGTCCGAAGTGGCCCACTGAGACTCGAGGTTCACCAGACCCGCGTGAGAGATGAGCGCCTTGAACCGCGTTCCCGACCACGCCTCGAGAGCGTTCGCGAGATGGCCTCCGTAACTCGCCCCGCCGGCAACCTGCCGAGTGGCATCGATGAACGGAAAGCGACGGATTGCTTCATCCGCGCCCTCGATCAGCTCTTCGGCCGGCCCGCGCAGCGGATCACCCTGAATGTTCTGCGCGAACTGCTCGCCGAATCCTGTCGATCCGGTGTAGTTCGTCATCAGCATCACGTATCCCGGCTTTGCCAGGAGGTGATAATTCCAGCGCAGCGAGATCTGATCGCGCCACATGTTGTGCGCACCACCGTGGATCAGCACGAACAGCGGATACTTCTTCTTCGCATCGAAGTTTGGCGGTAGCACGATCATGTTGTGAATCTTCCGGCCGCGCTTAGACGTGAACCAGAAATGTTGCGGCGGCTGCCAGTCGATCTTCCGCGCATCAGCGACGGCGAACTCGGTCAGATTGCTGTGGCTCTTACCGTTAACCTCGATACGAACGACTTCGGCTGGGTCGACTGAAGAGGCCCAAAGCGCAAGCATCACCGGCGATTTGTCGGCCATCCTCAATGCGCTGTACACACCCCGTTTCGGATCGATGAAGAGCCTGGCCTGCCCGCCCTGGGCAGGGACCGTGAACAGCTTTTCCAGTCCGGCATCTTCCGCCGTGAAGTAAATAGTCCTGCCATCGGGTGTGACCACGTAGTCGTCGACGGAACGATCTGTCTGCGCGACAACGCGCTCGTTTTTCATCGACGGCCAGTCGAATGCCATGAGGCGCGTGAGGTTGTAGACCTTCTTGTTGTTCGGTGAGAACTTCACGAAGAGAGTCTTGCCGTCAGGGCTGAACGAGGGACTGGCATACTCGCCGCCTGCGCTCGCAATGCGCTCGGGCTCGCCGCCCGTGACGGCAACACGATAGAGATTCACCGGAACTTCCGCGTGGGCGGCAGTGTTGCGCGCCGTTGTAACGGCGAAAACGATCGACTTCCCGTCCGGCGCCCACTCTGCGTCGATGTCCTGCCGCGAGCCCTCCGCCGTCGGCACGCCGAAGCCGGGTTGACGAACCAGCTGTGTTCCAGCAAGGAGATCCTTGGCGGGTCCGGCTGGATCGAGGTTCTGTAGTATCAGGTGGACCTGCTTGTCATCGAGCCAACGGTCCCAGATGCGGACGGGGAACGCGTCGTAAACCCGGACCTTTTCCTTCCGCTCCGTCTCCTCTTTCGCGGCTATCTTGTTTGCTTCGTCGTCCATTGCCCCGGGATACACGACACTCGTGTAGAGCAGAGCCTTTCCATCCGGACTGAACCGCGGAGAGCGCGCGCCCGTCGACAGTGTAGTTATCCGCCGTGCTGCACCGCCGGCAGCATCCTGCAGGTAGATCTGGTTCGCTTCGTCCCCCTCGCGCTTTGCGGAGAAAGCGATCATACGGCCGTCGGGGGACCACGTGACTTCGCTCTCCCCGTCCTTTGTCTCGGTGACGCGGCGCGGCTTTGACTTTCCATCGCTGCTCGCGATCCACAGATCGGAAGACTGCTCCTTGGAATCGTACGACGGGTCGGTGACCGAAAACACCACCCATTTCCCATCGGGACTGAGAGCTGGAGAGCTGACGCGCTTCATCATCCACATCGACTCGTGCGTCAGTGTCTCTTTGCCCGCGGTTTGTGCACTGACGGATGTCGTCGCGAAGAGCGCGATGAAAATCGACCATCTACGTTTCACGAGCATCAACGGTTCTCCTGGTTTGTTGAGAGCGCCCGCCGCCTTAACAGCGCGCCGATGAAAAGCAGCGCGGCGCCGGTGAGGAGCGCGCCGGGTACCGAAGTCACGAAGCCGGTAACATTGATACCACCAGCCACGAGTGTTGGTCCGATAAGGGCGAGTACCGAAGAGATCATCACGAATGCGCCAATGACCATCAGAATGGTTCCGAAGCGTCGCATCAATCATCTCCACTTCGAAAGTTCAGCCATTCGGCGGCGAGCAGACCGAGCAGTACCGAGTCCTGAGTTTCGCCGCCGACGTGATAGCGCTCGCGAAGATAACCCTCTTTGCGAAACCCCAGGCGCTCGAGTGTGCACAGCGAGGCGGCGTTCCGGGGATCGACGTCGGCTTCCAATCTATGAAGCGACAATGGTCCGAACGCAAAGTCTACCAGAATTGGGAGCATCTCGGCCATGAGACCCTTCCCCCACTCCGCTCGAGCGAGCGCAAAGCCGAGCTCGGCTCGGCGGTGGCCACGATCGAGACCAGCGAGCGTACACGTGCCGATAACGAGGTTGTCTTCACGACGCGCAAGTCCCCATTGAAACAATGACCGCGTTTTGAAGCTACTCGTTATATGGTCGAGCAGCTTCGCCGCGTCCTCTTCCGTGGCCAACGCGGGATGACTCCAGTAGCGCGTCACCTCGGGGTCACCGAATATCGAAAAGAGCGCCGGGATGTCGGCGCGTGTGAGCGCACGCAAGTGAAGATTCGATGCGACGAGCGTTGGCAGCTCCGACTGCTTGAGCTCAATACCTTCAGTCACGTCACGACTCGACACTAGAACCGTAGCGCTCCGCGCCTCCTCTCCTTCGGCCAGACTTCGTCCAGATTCTCATTGTACAGCACCCCGTTCTTCATCACCATCCCGACTCTCTCGGAATTGCGGATGCTCTCGAGAGGGTTCGCATCCAGCACCACCAGATCGGCGAGCTTACCTGGCTCGATCGACCCGATCTGCGAGTCGAGGCCGAGGTAACGCGCGCCAGACATTGTCGCCGCGCGCAGAGCTTCCATCGCCGTCATCCCTCCCTGCTGCAGCATCCACAGCTCCCAGTGCGGCCCGAGTCCCTGTAGCTGACCATGCGCACCAAGCTGCACCTGGCCACCGGCGGCGAGAATCCTCTTTGCGGCCTTCGCCAGCTCGATGTGATAAAACTCATCGTCCGGTATCAGCATCCGGCGCCGTGCACGAGCATCGAGTTGTCCGCGCGGCGTAAACCGGAGGAGACGCGCATTCCTGAACACGTCGTCCTTCTGATACCAGTAGTTCTCACCCCAGATGCCGCCGTAGCCGACAATAAGAGTGGGCGTGTACCCGGTCCCGCTCCGCGCCGCGAGAGTGATCCAATCGGTGTTCAGCTCGGCTACCGGGATTGCATGCTCGATACCCGTGTGACCGTCCACGATCATCGAGCCGTTCATCGCCAGCGTCGAGCCGCCTTCGGGATAGACGTGCATCCGCTCTTCCCGTGCGGCCTGGATCACCCACTGGCGGGCGTCCCGCCGGAGCTGGTTGTAACTCTTCACACTGAAGCCGCCGAGCGCCTTGATGCGCCGCAGATGTCCACGTGCGTCCTCGAGAGTGTTGATGAACGCTCGCTCCGGGTTCCGCGCCCCGTAGAGAACAAATCCGGTGGAAAGAATTCGCGGTCCGAGTACCTCTCCTGCGTCCACCAGCTCCTTGTTGCTGAAGACGAAATGCGTTGATGCGCTTGGGTCATGCGTCGTCGTCACGCCGTATGCGAGGTTTGCAGCGTATTGCCACGGGCGCTCTGGATTCACGTCGAGCGCCAGGTATCCCATGTGCGCGTGTACGTCGATCAGTCCCGGGATGATTGTTTTCCCACGGGAGTCGATGGTGCGTGCACCCGCGGGAACCTGTATCTGCGCCGAAGGGCCGACGGCCCGGATGCGGTCGTTCTCGATTATGACCGTTCCGTTCTCTATCACCTCTTCGCCCTTCATCGTCACGATGCGCGCTCCGGTGAGTGCCACGACTCCGCTCGGACGACTGCGCGGGACCGTCAGCATCACCTCGAACACGTCACCTTTTACGACCGCGTTCGGCTTGGCGCGGGCGGCGGCCGCCGTATCAGCGCGCGCTCTCGCGACGCTGTCGGCCTGCTTCGCCGAATCCGGCTTCGCTGTCTCGCGTCTGAGCTCTTCGGCGAAAATTGAATCGAGCTGCTGGCGGTACACCGTTGGCCCGAGGCTCCAGGTTACGGCTTTGCTCCCGCTCGTCCACGCGATCCAGTCTCCGCCCCAGCGGCTCAATTGCTTCACCGGCGTCGGCGAGCTCGCCGAGGTGATGGTCGAGGGAGCTCGGCCCACCTTCGGCAGGGGAGCGACGTACATGTTGTGCGATTCCTTGAACGCCACGTAGCGTCCGTCGGGACTCGCTATCATTTCGTCGGCGACGTTATTCCGGGCGAGCTGACGTTCGTCCGTGCCGTCGAGCTTCACACTCGTGAGATACGTCGTGTCGCTCTTGGTCGACTGAAAAAGGATCCGCTCGCCGTCGGGACTCCATGACAGGCGCGGCATGCGGCGGTTGGCGCCGCGGTTGGCGGTGGTCATGATATCGCGCACCTGTCCGCCCTCGGCGCTCACCCAGCGAAGGCGTAGGAAGAATTCGCCGCTGAGATCGGCGCCGCGATTTACTTCATCGCTCCCCTCGACGAATGCAATCCGCCGTCCGTCGGGACTCCACGCCGGATTCGCGTATTGATCGGCGCGCGCCGTCAGGCGAGTCGGCGCCGCTCGCCGGCCCGCGCGCAGCGGCACCTTCCACACTGCGCCTCCGAGGCTGTCGCTCCACGATGTGAATGCGACCCACCTTCCGTCGGGGGAAATTGCGGGCGCGTATTCGAGCCGGTCTCCGTCGGTCACACGCTCGGGCCTTCCATTCGGCAGCGTCATGCTCCAGATGCGCCCCACTGCCTGAAACAACATTGTTTTCCCGTCGGGCGAGATCGTCGGCCAGCGGATGACGCGCGCGCGGAAGGTATCTCCCGTTTCCAGACTTTGCGGGTAGTGCACGGTTCTGGTGATGGGGAGCTGAACGCGCGCAGTGAACGGGATGTCGGTCGGATTTCCCGTTACGATGTCAATCGCCCTGATCTTTCCACCGGTTGCGACGACAATACGCTTCGAATCCGGCGTCCAGTCGAATCCGGGATAGGCGCCATGAAGAGTCCACGTCTCCATCTGATCGCGGTCAAGACCATCGAACAGAGCGCGCTCGCTGCCCGCGTCGAGGTTCCGCAGCATCAAAACCGATTTCGTCCCCATCCGTCTGACGAAGGCAAGCCATTTTCCGTCGGGTGATGGAGTTGGGCGCACTGCACCACCCTCACCCGCTGTCACAGGTGACGTCGTCCCCTGTTCACGGTCGTAGCGGACGATCTGGAAGATTCCGGCGTGAACGTTCGGATTGTAGGCGAACGGGCCGGCCTGATCGAAGTAAACGTAACGGCCATCATGGGAGAACGCAGGCTCGTTCTTGTCGCTGGTAAATCCCTCGCGCGCGACGAGCGTCGCGCCCTTGCCGCCCATCGTGTGATACAGCCAGATCTCGCCGCCGCCGAGTGAGCGTTGATCGGTGACGTGGCGCTTGACGACGATGTAGTCGCCGTCGGGGCTCCAGTTCGGATTTGTGGGAAGCGTCTCCTTCTCCTTGGTGATTGCGCGCGGATTCTGTCCCGCGGGCCCAATCGCCCAGATGTTGTCTGCGCCGTCACGGTCGCTCACGAACGCAATGGCGTTGCCGCTCGGGCTCCACCGCGGGATGTGATCCCACGCCGGACCGCCCGTGAGGCGCTCCGCCGCACCACCTGTGATTGCAACCTTATAGATGTCCCCGAGCATGTCGAATGCGACCCACCGGCCGTCGGGACTCACGTCCACGCTCATCCATGTTCCCTCGCTCGTCTGGAAATCGAGCGTGCGATCGAAGCCGAGGTTCTTTGCTACATCCCATTTGTCTTTGCTCTCAGTGGTCTGCTGCGCGTGGAGACTCGCGACTGATAGCGCGACGAGAGGAAGTGCGGCGAGCAGGAAAAGTGTGCGGCGCATGGATGGACTGTGGGTTTCGGGTTAAGCCCCGGCAGGCGGCATTGCGGGTCGTCCGAATTGTGCCGGTCGGCCCATACTTCTGCAACTCAATCAACGGCACAGTCTGGGGCACTATAAGGTGTCAACACAGGGTCAAACGAGAGAAACACGGGTCCGAGGGATGAGCAGACCAAGGCTGACGAGGCGGCAGGTGAGGTTTCAGCGAATCGCCTCGCGCCTCACCTGCAAGCTGTGACCTTGAATTCCTGTGACCTCGGACCCGCGGTTCTCTCTCGGTAGGATTGCGGGCTTGGCGAGATATCAGCGAGGCGCCGAGCTATACCACAGGTCAATCGAGCTTCACCTCGACCGACGCCCCGTAGCGCGCATCGATGATCTCAACCCTCGTTTCACTCAGGCCCCGCTCGATGCGGTAATACGGCAGCCGCGCCCAGTCGAGGAAGCGACGACCCGGGTCACTGAGCGCTGCTGCAACCGCGGCGGGGTCGTTCGCATTCTTCTCGATCGTTACTTCGTCGAACGTCAGCCGCCGTGAAACGCCGGGCGCGAGTGACACCATTCCCCGCCAATAGCGCGCTCCATCGTCCGCGTAAACTCGCCATCGCACCGGATCGGCGGGAGACGCTGAGACCATCAGCGGCTGACTCAACCACCCGCTCCCGGCAAGATCGCGCCGAGCGATCCCCTCGGCGATCGCTTGCAATCCGAGCATCGTCATCACATAAGCGGATGTTACGCCGACTGCTACACGCGCCGGACGCCACGCATTTGGATGGCTCCTGCGCTCGCGGCGCCGCGACAGCCACACCCCGAGCCCGAGCACGAGAAGCAGCCACGGATCGATGATGAAAAGTGAATCACCATAGAACCAGCGGCCGTTGAAAGGCATCAGCCAGCGCATGCCGTACGAGTTCATCCAGTCGAGCGTCGGATGCGTGAGAATTGCTAGCCCTGAGAGGAGGAGTAGCTCTCGCGGCACGACCGGAGCACGCTCAACGCCTCTCGACCGCCGAGCGTACCTGTCCCACGCCACCATGATGGCGGTGAGCACGAACGGAAGCATGACGAGCGCAAGCACGCCGTGCGTCCAGCCGCGCCGAAACTCGGTCGCGCGACCGAACGGAAGCGACAGAATGTCGATATCCGGGAAATTCGCGCCGATCATGAGCGTCGCCGCGCCGAGTCCCGTTCGACGCTTGAGACCCGTCTGAGCAAGCGCCGCCCCGACGAGCGTGTGGCAGATGTTGTCCAACTTCCGAGGCGCTCCTACTTCGGCAGAAATCGTTTCGGAAATTTCGCCACCACGGAGTACAGAGGATCGACGATGTTGGCGACGGTGCTCTCCCCCACCTGCCCGACGAGCGTGTACGCATCCCACTTGCCGAACCCGTACTGCTCGACCATCCACTCGATGAGCTCGACATGTGCGAGACGAAACGCATCGATGAGCGGCCGTGCGGACCCGACAACCATGATGTAGTTCTCATCCTCGAGCCGCGGCCAGTCGATCGTCTTTCCCTTGATGAGGCTCAGCTCGAGCGTGACGTCCATCGACGTCTCGAGACCTGTGCCTGCGACCTCACCGTGGCCCTGCCGCGCGTGGGCGTCGCCGAAATAGAAGTACGCGCCGTCGTGAAAGATCGGGAGATAGACTGTCGTTCCCTCGCGCACCTCCGGCGCGTCCATGTTTCCGCCAAAATCACCGGGCCAGATTCCCTCGAATGCTTCCTGCCCCGCAGGCGCTACCGCAACTCTGCCGAGCATGGGTCGAAGATCGATCTCGATTTGTTTTTGCCGGCTGTCGGGAAGCGTTGTCGTGGCCGTGTTCCGTTGCCGGTCGATCCGCCAGACATACCGCCGCGGTGGAATGGGATCGTTGAGAAATCGCACTCGGCTTTCGGTGGAAAGCCCACCGAAATCCGAATACAGCTGCGAGGCCGCCAGATCGTGATTCGGGCGGAGACGGCGAATCTTCACGACGAGGATGTCCTTTGTCGTCGCGCCTTCGATGAAGATAGGGCCTACTTCCCCGGGGAAGGCGCCTCCTTTCTCCGTGTAGTACGGCCCGAAGTTCGTGTTGGATATGAGGACCGTGTTCGGCTTGATGCGGAGCACAGGCTCGCGTACGGCGAACGTCGGCTGTGCAACTGTGGGCTTGAATGTCACTGTATCCTGCGCCGCCACAGGCGTCCCCGGCGCGACCGCGAGTGCAACTGTTGCGACTATGACGTAGGTGCGCATTTGGATATCCGGTTGTGTGGCGGCCGAAGCCCACGCTTAAGGCGGGCAGTTCAACAGGCGAGAGAAATCAAAGGCCGCGGGAGGAATTGCAACAGTGCGCTCGGGCGCCACTTTCGGCCGTCGCTCAAGAGTTACGCGGTCGCACGCCAAATGGCGTCGCGGGGCCTGCGGCTGGATGCACTGGAGCACGGGGAACGTGCTGTCATCCATGACAGCACGTTCGTGCTCGCGCACTATCTCCTCGGCGACTTGCTCTGGTTCCTGGACAAGCAAGAGCATTCCGAGGCCCACATGACGAAGGCCTACGAGCTGAGTCGAACCGTTCCGCTCAGGGAGCAGCTCGCAATTCGGGCGCGCCACGAGCAGCTCGTCCGCGATCGTCCCGACAGCGCGCTCGCGTACTGGGACCTGTTCCGCGACGCTTCGCCGCGTGACGCGCTCGCCTACGAGGGTCGGACCTGGGCCCTGCGCGCACTCGGGCGTCACGAAGAAGCCGCAGCGGCAGCTGATACAGCAATGCACCTCGACCCGGCCGCGGTGGTGCCGAACACTAACAACGCCATGTATTCGTGGCTGGCCGTGGGAGACACCGCGAACGCTCTCGCCGTGGCCGCGCGCGTGGCCGGCCGCAATCCTGGAGCGTCAGTCGAGGCGCGCTTCTACGCTGCTCTGCAGCGTCGCGACCTGGCAACTGCGCTCACGCTGGCAGACAGCTTATCGTTGATATCGTTGCGTGCGTCGCGGCGGCAATTGGCCCATCTGGCGCGAGGCGACATTGCCGGGGCCCGGGCTAATCTCGACTCACTGAGAGCTGACGACATGGCGCAGTTTCTACCCCGCGCGCTCGTCAACGAAGGGTGGGTGGAGCTCGCGCTGGCTGGCGATCGCGACGCGAGCGGGCGCTACGCGCGGGAGGCTCTTGTCTGGTTGCGACGGCGCGATCTCTCTCCGCCGGCGGTCGCGCGGCTTTCGGAGCGCATTGGAGACCTGGCCGCCCGCTCCGGGGACGAGAGAACGGTGCGCGCGGTTATCGATCTCGTTCGGCAGCGGGATCGCGGGCGAGCGCTGCGCAGCTATGTGCTGGCTCAACGCACGCTGGATGCCGCTCTGGCTTACACGCGGGGCGACTTCGCGCTCGCCGCGCAGCGCGCCGCGGAGGCTCGACACGGTGTGTACTTCTGGCGCTCGCTCATCACGATCGTGCAGCTCGAGTCAGACGCCCGCATGGCAGCCGGCGAACGGACGGCTGCGGACTCACTGAATCGCCTCATCGCAGCGCACCAGATCGTCGATGGCGATTTCGAGACATGGTCCGTGCTGCGCGCGGCCCGCGCGAGTCGCCGGGGGTATACTATAGACCCGTGACAACTCCTGTCGAGCAGCTCGCCAACGCGCTCAGCGACCGCTACCGAATCGAGCGCGAGCTTGGTCAAGGCGGGATGGCGACCGTCTACCTCGCCGAGGATGTGCGTCATCTTCGCAAGGTCGCGGTAAAAGTCGTGCACCCCGAGCTCACTGCGGTGCTCGGTGCCGACCGGTTCCTCTCCGAGATTCACGTCACCGCGACGCTCCAGCATCCGCACATTCTGGCACTGTTCGATTCCGGCCAGGCAGAGGGGCAGCTGTTTTACGTCATGCCGTTCATCGAGGGCGAGTCTCTTCGCGCCCGCCTCGATCGCGAGCGGCAGCTGCCAGTGGAAGATGCGGTGCGGCTGACGCGGGAAGTTGCGAGCGCGCTCGATTACGCACACCGGCACGGCGTCATTCACCGCGACATCAAGCCGGAGAACATCCTGCTTCACGACGGCCAGGCAATCGTCGCGGATTTCGGGATTGCGCTGGCGGTCACGAAAGCAGGCGGCGGGCGCCTCACCCAGACCGGGCTCTCACTCGGCACACCGCAGTACATGAGTCCCGAGCAGGCAACCGGTGAGCGAACGATCGATGCGCGGACAGACATTTATTCGCTGGGCGCAGTGGCTTATGAGATGCTCACCGGTGAGCCACCGCACACGGGGAACACAGTGCAGGCGATCATTGCACGCGTGTTGACGGAGCGACCACGGAACATTCGGGTCGGCCGACCAAACGTGCCCGAGCACGTGACGTGGGCTGTCGAGCGCGCATTGGAGAAGCTCCCCGCCGATCGGTGGGCGACTGCGCGCGAATTCTCAGACGCCATTGAAGGCAAAGCAGTCAGTTCCGCCACGAGGAGCGGCGCCCGAACATCGCCCACGACCGACACATCATCTCGTGTCGGCTGGAAATGGCGGCTGAGGGATCCACTTATACTCGGCCTCGCAACACTGGCTCTCGCTGGAACCGCATTTGGCGTTGGTATGTGGGCCACGGGGCGTGCTCCGGCGGACCAGACCACCGTAAAGTTTCCACTCACGCTGCCGGGCGGCCCAAGCTATCTCCAGACAACGATACAATCTCTGGCGATGTCACCTGACGGGAGCCTCATCGCATTCATTGGGCGGGGCTCCCGCGGCGAGCAGCAGATCTATGCGAGATCGCTCAATGACCCTGTAGCTCGGCCGTTGCCGGGCACCGAGGGTGCATTCACGGTCTTCTTTTCGCCCGACGGCAAATGGCTCGGGTTTGTTGCCGGCGGCCGTTTGCGAAAGGTCGCCATCGATGGCGGGACGGCGCTCTCCGTGGCAGCGATGCCCGGCCTTTACGGTGGTGCAGCCTGGAGCGGTCACGGGGAATTCATATACTCGATGGTGAGTGGCGGCCTGCTGGCTTTCCCGGAGAACGGCGGCGCGTCACGTAAGATCTGCCGCGCTCCATCGCGCCCCGGAACGCTGATAGAAGCTCTTCCACTGGCGTTGCCGGATGGGGAGACCGTGCTCTTTACCAGCTTCACAAGCCAGAACAACGCTACTGCGAGACTGGGGGCCGCATCGCTCAAAACGGGAAAATGTACTCTTCTCGACGTGCCCGGAATCCACGCGCTCGGCGTCGCCGACGGACTGCTGATCTACGCGACGGCTGAAGGAACGGTGATGGCGGTACCCTATGACGCGTCGAGCAAGCGTATCACGGGAACATCGACACCCGTGCTCTCTGATGTCGAGGTCAATCAGACGACCGGTTCTGCGCAAGCTGCTCTCTCGACGACCGGCTCACTCGTATATGCGAGTGGACTCGCTCCGGTCTCGGTCGTCCTTGCTGATCATCGCGGTACGATTCAGCCTCTTGTAGCGGAAGCCCGAGCCTACGCATACCCGCGGTTTTCCCCAGACGGACGAAAGATCGCACTGACGATCGCGTCGCCCGGCCAGCGGGATATCTGGGTGTATGATATTCCGAGCGGAACATCGACGAGACTTACTGCCGCAGATGACGGGTCCGTCAACGAGCGGCCCGAGTGGACGCCTGACGGAAAGCGGGTATTGTATCGCACATCGAAAGAAAAAAGGGCATCCATCTGGTGGCGGCCGGCTGATCTGAGTGAGCGCGAAGCGCCGCTTCTCTCGAGCGACCGCGAAGATTACTTCGAAGCTGTCATGACCCCTGACGCCGGGGGAATCGTTTATCAGCTCGATACGGCCGGCGCCGACGTCATGTATCGACAACTCGCCGGCGATACGCTGCCCAGGCCGATCGCGAACAGCCCCGGCATCGAGAGCATGGGGCGCGTGTCTCCGGACGGCCGGTGGGTTGCCTACGTTTCGGAGGAATCAGGGCGCGACCAGGTCATCGTGCAGCCTTTTCCTACGGGCGCTCGGACTCAGGTATCGATCGGCGGCGGCAGAGAGCCGGTATGGTCACGCGACGGCCGCCGTCTTTTTTACAGAGACGACCAGCATTTCGTGGCCGCGAACGTGAGTACCGCTCCATCGTTCTCGGTTACGTCGCGCGAGTCGTTGTTCGAGGACAGTTTTCTGCGCGCTCCGTTCCATGCGAACTACGACGTCTCGCTCGACGGCTCGAAGCTGTTGCTGCTCAAGCCCACGCAGGAAGCGCAGGTGATGGTGGTTCACAACTGGCTCGCCGAGGTTCGGGCAAAGCTCAGCAAACAACAGAAGTAAAGGGAGGAGGGCCGCCCGCGACGGGGACGCGCCACCACGCGCCCCGCCACGGTGGTACTGCATTGCCCTGGTGTCATCATAGGGTGAGGACGGGAGCGTGCCAGTCGCCGCGCGGCGGAAGACGTTTTTTACGCGGTGAACGGCCGGAGAAGGACGCGGAAACGCCAAACGCCCGTTCTCCGTAACGTGGTTTCCTGTCTCTTTTAGCGCTCGAGGGCGCCGCGTATTCGCTCGATTTGTCGCAAGTGCACGAGATCGTGCGCCGCGTAAAGCTTCATCATCAGTGCCAGTGATTCCTCGCCGCGCTCGGAATGCACGCCGACTCGCGCTCGATCCGCGTCACTGGTTCGCTCGAAAAGTCGCAAGTTAGCGCGGCGAAGACTCGTGAAGTCCGCGAGCGACTCGTCGACATTCGCTTCCGAGTAATGCAGCCGGTCCGACCATGCATCCTGATCGTAGGCGGCTAACGCCGGGCGTTCCTCTGCCAATACCATGCGGAAGCGTCCGCTTCCGACAAGCTCGGAATCCGCGAGGTGCTGCACCACTTGCCGGATGGACCACTTGCCGGGCGCTTCGGGCTCGCCGAGCAGATTCGGCGAGACATTCTGTACAGCAGCGGCGAGCTTCGAGGGCATTTCGCGCATTGCTTCCAGCGGATCCCGGCCGTTCAGCAGCTCGAGAAGGGAGGCGGTATACGACGCCGCGGCAGCCCCGCCGGCAGACGCTGGATTTGAAAACTCGGACATACCGTAGTTGCTCCCTGCTTGCTAAAGCGGTTATGCGACTCTCGCCTTCGCTTCCTCTTCCCGGGCTTTGCGCTGGCCTTCGTCCACGTTCACGAAGTAGAGCAGGAACCCGCCGACTATGAAGAACGAGATGACCGCTAGAATCGCCGGGCGCATCGTTCCAGTGCGCGCGACGATGACACCGAAAAGGAGCGAGCCTAGTATTCCGGCGAAACGGCTGAAGACACTGAAGAACCCGAAGAACTCGCCCGACTTGTAAGCCGGAATGATGCTCGCGAAAAGCGATCTGCTGAGCGCCTGCGTGCCGCCCTGCACCGTTCCAACGAGAAGCGCGAGGATGTAGAAATGCGTCGCCGTCTTCATGTAGTAGCCGAAAATGCTGATGATAGCGTAGACGGTCAGGCCGACAAAGATTGCCGGCTTGGTGCCCAGCCTGCCGGCAAGCATTCCGAACGCAAATGTGAACGGAATCCCGATGAACTGAACGAGCAGGATTGCGGTAATGAGCGAGCTCCGGGGAATCCCCAGCTCGGTTCCGTATGTCGCGGCCATGCGGGTGATCGTTCCGATCCCGTCGCTGTAAATGAGATACGCGATCAGCATCAGGAAAGCCTGCTTGTATCCGCGTAGCGCCTGGAACGTCTCGGCCAGCCTCTGGAATGCAACCTTGACG
Organism: Gemmatimonadaceae bacterium; assembly: GCA_035633115.1. Classification (NCBI taxonomy): domain Bacteria; kingdom Pseudomonadati; phylum Gemmatimonadota; class Gemmatimonadia; order Gemmatimonadales; family Gemmatimonadaceae; species Gemmatimonadaceae bacterium. The sequence goes on from DASQFN010000031.1 coordinate 61,649, forward strand.
GGATTCAGCCCCCGCTGCTCATCCGCCTCCAGCTTCACCGGCGGCTCCTTCACGACTCGGAGAATCGGAATCGAAAAGAGAAGCCACCATATCGCGACAGATAGAAAAGCGAGGCGGACTGGAACGGTTCCCGTCGCCGGCAGACCGAAAAGCGCCGGCTTGGTGATCCACGCCAGGTTGAGCGCCAGCAGAATTCCGCCGCCGATGTAACCAATGGCGTAGGCGGCGGTAGAGACGCGGTCCATCTCGTCCTCTCTCGCTACGTGCGGAAGCAGCGACTCGTAGAACACGTAGCTCCCCTGCATTCCGACGTTCGCGAAGATGAAGAGAATCGAAGCGAGCATGAGCTGCCCGCTCTGAATCAGGTACATGAGAGAGCACGCAGAGACTCCGACACCCATGAAGAAACCGAGCATACGCTTTTTCACCGCGGCGTAGTCGGATATAGTGCCGAGTATTGGAGAGAGGACGGTGCTGATGGCGAGGCCGATGCCGTTGGCTATCGACCAGTACGACAGCCCTTCGGCCTGCGGGCGGCCGGCACCGGCGACTTCGAGGAAAAAAATCGGAAATACCGCGACGGCTATCGTGGTCTGCGCGGACGATGCCGCCCAATCGTACATCGCCCATGCGCGCAGCTCGCGACGGTGCAGGCCGAGCTTCCGCAGAAGCGGGCTTTGCGAAGAGCCGTTGTCCGTCGAGGCCCGATTTGCCGTCATCGTTTCTCGAGAATCGTCCACGCGGGCCCGCGCCATACACCGTCCATCGCCGCGAGCGGCACCATTGCCTCTCGCTGTGCCGCTATTATCGCTGCCGGGTCCGGACGACCTTGTGCTCCGCCTGATGACGGGACGAGTGACATCAGCATCGCCGCAGTCATTGCCGCCAGACAGTGTCGATTCATGGGATGCTCGGAGAAATGTGTGGACAAGATGGTGCCGACGGACGGGCGTCGCGGCAAGTGGACCGCGTTCCGTCACGCGTAAGGTCGTCACGCGTCGGCCTGCCATGGACTGAGCCGCGGTATCAGTCTCGGGACATGGCGGCGATACTCTGTGTAAGAATCACCGAAACGACTCTCCAGCTGGGGCTCCTCGAGAAGAGGAATGTAGACCGCGTTGATTCCGAAAAAGATCAGCACCCACCACAAGTGCGAAGTCGACAGTAGAACGAGTGCCTCGCCAAGGAGAATGAGTATCACCCCGGAATGATCCCGATCACGAGAACGAGGCCTCCCACCACCTGCACGAGGAGCAGCGGAACCGTTTCGGCGAGCGAAAGTGTCACGTGATCCCGCCGCGCGAGCCACACGGGGATCACCACCGCCATGACGAACGGGAACACGGCCACCGCGAGCAGGTGGCGAAGCAGCATGAGCACCGTATCAAACCCTCCGCACCAGTTTCACATCCGTGCTGCGTTTTCTGGGGTTCTTGAGTCCGGTCTGCAACTTGTTCCGCACCTCGCGCAACACCCGCGGCGCGAGCGAATCACCGTAGGCGCCGATAAATCTGGTTGCTGCGGGCGGATCCTGCCGGGCGACCTCGCGCAGCGCCCATGACATTGCCTTCACGACCATATCGTCGCGATCTGCGACGAGTGATGCACACACGGCCAGCACGCGTTCGATGTCCCCTGCATCAAGGGAGTGCCTCCGCGCGAGCGGAATCGTGCTCGCCAGTGCAGCTCGGCGCCACCACCGGTTCTTTGAGCTCGCCCACTCCGAGATCGTCTCGTCCGGTATTTGACCGTCACGCCATGCGGGACCGCTGATGTAATACGAAAAGGCGTCAACGGCGTCCCACGATTGCATTCCGTGAGCGAGCGCCTCTACATCCCCCTTGCGCAGGGATGTCCTCGCCGGTTTGTGAAAGTGGATGAGCTCGTAAGCGATGAATCGGAATTCTGCTTCGCCGCTGGCAAGAATATCGTGAGCGACTCTCAGAACCTCGTCTGGCGAAGCGGACCTGAGCTCCTTCGACCATTTCCGACGAATGGGCCGGAGCGCAGGCACTGTTCGCGTGCGGACTTCCCTGAGGTCGCGAAGAAACCTGTCGACGATTTTTCCTGACTCACTTCGCATGGAGGTCACTCACCCAGCCGCGATTGCAGCGCCTCCACTGCTTCTTTCGCCGACTTGAGGTCAGTGCCGTATGTCTCACGATACAGTCTGATCGCGTCAATCTTCCGACCGGATCGGATCGCGGCTTCGATTTCCGCGTCGACCTCAGCGACTTCGGTTCCTGCTGAGCCTTCTCTGCTTCGCGCGGCGGGCTTGTAGACCACCGTTGTTCGCTCTTTGGGCGCGGTGAATCGTCCGATCAGGTAGCCAAGGAGGACGAGGGCGGCGTAGAAGATCAAAGTCCTCATTTCAGTCTGGTGCGCGTGCAGACGCGTCTTGGAGTACCCGCCCGCCGACGCGCCGGAAGTTCGCCGCAGTCCGCGGTAGGAGGTTACCCCAGTATCTTTGGTTCAATATGCCGCCACGCTTCGCGTACCTGCTGTTAGCCGCGAGTCTCCTCGCCGGATGCCGCACTGGACGCAACTACCCCGACACCGAAGGCCCGAGATACGCGGGCAGACCCGCCATCGATCGGCCGGGCCGGCCAGCGAAGGGCGATACGGTTCGCGTAGTGTCGTTCAACATAGCATTCGGCCGGCGCGCAGACAGCGCCATCGCGCTCCTGAAATCCAATCCCGCCCTTCGCGATGCCGACGTGATCCTCCTGCAGGAGATGGACGCGCGAAGCACCCGTCGCGTCGCCGATGCGCTCGGCTTCTGGTACGTGTACTACCCGGCGATTTTCTCGATGAGAACTCAGCGCGATTTCGGGAATGCCGTCCTCTCGCGATGGCCAATCGTCGAAGACAGGAAGATCGTGCTGCCGCATGTGTCACGCTACGCTCGTACCCACCGGACCGCTATTGCGGCAATTGCGATTTTCGGGAGCGACGCGCCGCGTCGCAGCATGACCCATTCAACCCAGGACGACAAAAAGTGACTCCCGAGCTCGGCATCATCGAAGGCTTCTACGGAAAGCCGTGGACATGGGAAGAGCGGGAGGAAACCGTGTCGTGGCTCGCCCCGCGCGGCTACCGGTTCTATCTGTACGCGCCCAAAGCGGACCCTTACCTGCGCCGGCGATGGCAGGAGCTTCACCCCGATCATCTCGCGGAGCGCTTGCGAACTCTGTCGAGCAAGTGTCGCGACGCAGGCGTGCGCTTCGGCATCGGGTTGAGCCCGTACGAGCTCTACGACGACTTCAACGATGCGGCGCGGGACACCCTCGCCCGCAAGCTCGCTTTCTTCGACGACCTTTCCGTTCCCGATCTCGCGATTCTTTTCGATGACATGCGCGGCGACTCGCCCGAACTCGCCAAGCGGCAGATCGAGATCATTCACTGGGCGCGGGAGCGCACGGCCGCAACGCGGATGATCGTCTGCCCGACGTATTACTCGGACGATCCGGTCCTCGACCGCGTCTTCGGTGCGCGCCCCAAGGGATACGTCGAGGAGATGGGCGCCGATCTCGATCCGGAGATCGAGATTTTCTGGACGGGGGAGGAGGTCATCTCCAGACAATTCTCGCCGGGGCACGTCGAGCGCGTGACGCAGCAGCTGCAGCGAAAGCCGTTTCTCTGGGACAACTATCCTGTGAACGACGGGCAGCGCATGTCGCAGTACATGCATCTGCGCGGATTTACCGGGCGCCCTTCGTCACTGAAGGAGACGATCGCGGCGCATGGAATCAACCCGGCGCTCCAGCCGACGCTTACCCGCGTTCCCGCGATTACGCTTGCCGACAGCTATCGCCTCGGCGACGCGTACCAGTACGGAGATTCCTTCCGGAAAGCGGCGGTCGATGTGCTGGGTGAAGATCTCGGACGGCTCGTACGCGAGGATCTCCTGACGCTCCAGGACATCGGCCTCGACCGGCTGGGCGAAAAAGCGGCCCTGCTCCGCCAGCGTTACGCCGGCGTAGACCACAATGGAGCACGCGAGATCATCGCGTGGCTCGACGGTGCTTATCGCATCACCGACGAGATCGTTCAGACTCAGTAGAGTTCGACGATGGAGTTTCACCAGAACCGCCACCACGGCCTCTTCGCAGCAGAGGGCGAAGCACGATCTCCCTTTGGGCCGGCGGCAACATCGACCACCTTTCTGCGCTGCGCATCATAGACCACGAAACCTCCTTCGGTCACGAGAGCCTCCAGATAGCTCCACAGCTCGTCCATCTCGGCTTCGGTGTTTTCGCCCCGGCCATGCGGCATGGAGATGCTCGCCCACGTGTCGTACAGATCGATCTCGACGCGGAAGCCGTCCTCGGGTCCGTAAAGTGAGATCCAGCGGGTGCGCGCGCGAGCTTCATTCTCAGTGATACCCTGGGATCGAGCGATCTTAGCGTAGTCGAGCTGCCTTTCCTCCAGCTCGGGAAATATGACGAGCATCGCGTCGGCTACCGCGCGCTTGCGCGCTTCGATCTGCGAATCCGGGGGCCTATCCGAAGGGTTGGCTTTCACCGCCGCAGCGGCAGCTGCGCGGATCTCCCTTTTGGAGGCCTCTGGAGGCATACGCACGAGGAGAAGATCGAAGCTCATCGGGTCGCTCCATTCACACCTGCGGCGGCCATCTGAAAGAATCTTTCCACGTCGTTCGCGTGGCAAATGACGCAATCGGGCATCAAACCAACGTCGCCAGACGGCCCTGCGCTTGCAATGGATAACGCAGGCAATCCGTTAGTTTCGCGAAGCTACGGCCATCGTACCGAGAACACACGGCTATGAACATATCGTCTCGGTCAACAGTTTTGGCCGGCATCGTCGCCAGTCTCGCCGTTACGGCATGCACGACGACCCGCCAAGCGCCAGCGGAAGCCGCAGCCCCCACCCCCGCCGAGCAAGCGAGGGCGGACCGTGGCCGCCCGCCATATACGCCGGCCGACGTCCAGTTCATGCAGGGCATGATCAGGCATCACGCACAGGCCATCGTGATGACGTCGCTGGCATCCACACATGCCGCTCGCCAGGACGTCAAGATACTCGCCGGGCGAATTGACGTTTCCCAACAGGACGACATCGCGTTCATGCAGCGGTGGCTTCGCGAGAGAAACGAGACGGTTCCGGAAATCGACGCTCGGCACGACATGGGCGGTCATCAGATGCCAAAACCCGGAGCGTCGGGCTCGGAGCTCATGCCCGGGATGCTGACGGCGGCGCAGCTGACGCAGCTTTCGGCGGCGCGTGGCCCGGAATTCGACCGATTGTTCCTGACATTCATGATCAAGCATCACGAGGGAGCGCTCACAATGGTCGACCGGCTTTTCTCGAGCCAGGGCGCTGCGCAGGAATCGAACGTGTTCCAGTTTGCTTCGGACGTGGAGATCGACCAGAATACAGAGATAGAGCGCATGCGCGGCATGCTTCGCGCGCTCTCCCTCTCCGGACGGAATCCATGAAACCCAGAATCGTCGTTTCTCTATCGCTCGGTTTCGCCTGCCTGTCCGCAGCGGCGTGCACTCCGTCGGCGCCCGGAGGCTCGGCACCCTCGCCGGCGCCCAACATGTCAGCGACGCCGCCGAGCCCGGACCCGCGCATCGGACTCCGCGCCGGATGGATGAATGCCGGCGAAGCGATCTGGAATCTCGAGGTGGTCTCGAAGACTCCGCCGTCGGAGAAGTTCATCAATCTCACGACGCCGGGAGACCGCAGACTCGTCAACTCGGATCTGGCGTTCGCCGGCCACTACGCGATACAGGGCAACTACAGCGGCTACCAGGTGTGGGACATCTCAAATCCGCGGAAGCCGCGCCTGCACATCGCCTACGTATGTCCTGGCTCGCAGAGCGACGTCTCCGTCCATCGCAATCTGATGTTCGTGTCGTCTGAAGCTACGAACGCGCGTGTCGATTGTGGCATGCAGGGGATAGCCGACACCGTCAGTAAGGATCGGGCTCGGGGAATTCGCATCTTCGACATCACCGACATGGGCAAGCCCAGATACATGGCGACCGTGCAAACGTGCCGCGGATCGCACACGCATACAATCGTCCCCGATCTCAAGGACAGCGCGAACATCTATGTCTATGTCTCCGGCGCGTCGAGGATTCGCTCGCCCAGCGAGCTCGCGGGGTGCTCCGCTCTGCTTCCCGAGCAGGATCCGAATAGCAGTCTCTTCCGCATCGAGGTGGTTCGGGTACCGATGGCGCACCCCGAGCAGGCAACGATCGTAAGCTCGCCGCGGATTTTCGATAATCTTCCTCCCGTGGCAAGGCATGACGAGACTGCCGCCGACAAAGCGGCTCGTGCCGCCGCACGGGCCGCAGCCGCGGGGGCTCCGGCCGATACCACCGCGCCGGCGAGCCTCCTGCACGAAGACTCCGCCGCTATGGCTTCGAGAGGGCCAACGCAATGCCACGACATCACGGTCTATCCGGCGATAGGGCTGGCTGGTGGTGCGTGCCGCGGGTACGGGCTCCTTCTCGACATCCGCGATGTTGTAAACCCGAAGCGCATTGCTGCCGCCGCCGACTCGAATTTTTCCTTCTGGCACTCGGCGACGTTCAACAACGACGGCTCGAAGGTTCTCTTCACCGACGAGTGGGGGGGCGGCAGACAACCGCGGTGTCGTGCGACGGACAAGCCGGAGTGGGGCGCGAACGCGATTTTCACGCTCGCCGGCAACCAGATGACGTTCAAGAGCTACTACAAGCTGCCTGCTGCACAAACGGCGTTCGAGAACTGCGTTGCACACAATGGCTCGCTGATTCCGGTTCCGGGGCGTGACATCATGGTGCAGGCGTGGTACCAGGGCGGCATCTCGGTTTTCGAGTGGACCGACGCGGAGCGCCCGAGGGAGATAGCGTACTTCGACCGGGGTCCGATGGATTCGACGAAGCACGTGGACGGCGGGTACTGGTCCGCCTACTGGTACAACGGATACATCGTCGGTTCCGAGATATCGCGCGGCCTCGACCTGTTCCGCTTGAGGCCCAGCGCGTTGCTGTCGCAGAACGAGATCGACGCCGCGCAGTCGGTGCGGTTCGCTTACCTGAATGTTCAAACGCAGCCGAAGCTCGTCTGGCCGCCGAGCTTCGCGGTCGCTCGCGCGTACCTCGACCAGCTCATTCGTAACAACGGCATCGCTAGCGAACGGTCAGCGGCCATCGCGCGCGAGCTGACTCGAGCCGAAAAGGCGACCAGCACGCAGCGGCGCGCGGCGCTGACGCAGCTCATAGCGCAGCTCGAGCGCGACGCGGAAGTGGCGACCGACGCGCCTCGCGTCCGGTTGATGACAGCCGTGGTGATGAAACTGGCTAACACTCGGATCGCGTCCTCCCCTTAAAAAGGGGATACGGGACTACCTTGCTGGACGCAATGTTGCAAGCTGTCGATCCTTCATTTGGTGTTATGGACATAATCTACGACTAGTCATATATTGCGTCCATGAAGCGAGTGGCCGCCGCAAAGTTCAAAGAGCAATGCCTGTCGATCCTGGATCGCCTCGAGCGCGACGGCATCGTGATCACGAAACACGGCAAGCCTGTCGCGAAGCTGCTGCCCATCGAGCGGGCTTCCGCCGATCTTATTGGCGCTCTGCGTGGTCGAATCCATGTGAGCGGCGACATCCAGACGACGGGACAGAAGTGGGACGCAGGTGATTAATCTCGACACCCACGTCCTGGTTTTTGCCCTTGCCGGGGAGGTGTCCGCAAAGGAGCGGCGCCTGCTCGCTGGAAATACGTGGAGCATCTCCGCCATCGTGCTCTGGGAACTGGCGAAGCTTGTTCAGCTCGGCCGGGTTGCCCTGGATCTCGAGCACGCTGAAGTTGTGCGGACGCTGTCCGCGCTCCACGTCTGGCCGATCGACCTCGCTGTCAGCATCCAGTCCACGCGCCTCGATTTCAGCGGCGATCCTGCCGACGAGCTGATTGCCGCCACGAGTGTCGTCCACAAAGTCCCGTTGCTGACGCGGGACCGCCGGATCCGGAAGTCGCGGATGGTGCCTATCGCATGAACGTCGCCGCCTGATCCATACGTCGATGACCTGACGGCTCCCGTCGGGATCGAAAATACGATCGATCATGGCCACTCTTCCTTTTGCGGGGACTACGGGACTACCTGCCCGCTCGCGGAAGGAGATTCTCCGCCATCCATACCTCGGAGCGCGACTCGCCACTCGACACCAGAACGCGGCGGCCGTCCGGACTGACCCGCGGCCGGCTCGTGTCCCGAACGGTACCGATGACGCGCGACTGCCCGCCAGCGGCGGCGACTTGGAGCAGCTCATGCGGATGCCCCGGACGCTCGTCAGGTCGAACATGTACGTGTCGATCGGCGGGCATCCCGTCGCGACAAGCTCGTCTTTGAGTCCCCATCTTCTTAGCGCCGCCACGCCAGGCGGGTGAATGAGATGCGTCGAGATCGTATCGCTCGGAAACTTCGCTTTGTCCACGACGAGGACTTTGTAACGTTTCCGGGCGAGGAGCATTGCGGTTGGCGAGCCCGCGCATCGGGCGCCCACGACGATCGCATCGTACTGATTCGTTGCCATGCCTGGTTCTCCGGAATTACTTACCTGTCCGCCCGCGAACTTTGTACCGCAGCGCGCCGGCGAACGACCCCGGCGTCTCTAGGAGAAGGCCAGCCGATTGCCCGTTCGCGGCGTTTTGAACACTCCGGCGGCGAAGGCGCCACCGAGAAATCCGCCGAGGTGCGCCTGCCAGCTGATGCCGGCCTGGCCGGGCATCACACCGAGCACCATGCCGCCCCAGAGGGCGATGACGAGCACGCTAAGCAGAATGCTGGCGAAGCTCCGCGCAAACCAACCGCTCAGAATCAGAAATCCGAGGTAGCCGAAGATCACTCCGCTGGCGCCGATGTGTACCGAACCGGGCGCGCCGATCAGCCACGCCATCAGTCCCGAGCTGATCATCGCGAGGATCGTGACCGGCACAAAGTGTCTCGCGTCACGCAGCATCACCAGCCAGCCGAGCACGACAAACGGGATGCTGTTGGCAATGATGTGGGCGAGGCTCGCGTGAAGAAAGGGCGCAAACAGAATTCCGCGCAAACCGATCGTCGTTCGCGGTATCACGCCCAGCGAGAACAGCGCCCCTCCAGACAACGCGGTCACGAAAAAGACCATCCACAACGTTGCCAGTGTCCCGCCCAGTATCTTTGCCTGCATTTTTCAGCGCTCCCGTCGTACTCGTCGTTTCACACTTCCGTGACTCGCCAACAAGCAGCCTGATAATTTGACTGGTAGATCGATGAAACTTTGCATTACGGGCGGCGCGGGCTTTCTGGGGTACCATCTGGCCGAGCTTTTGGGCGGCTCCTTTGACGAGATCGTCCTCATCGATATTGCCCCATTGCCGGAGCCCCCGTCCCGCCCGAATGTCCGATACGTCCAGGCAGACGTACGTGACTCCAGGGCGATGAGTTCCGTTTTCGAGGGGTGCAGCCTCGCGGTGCATGCCGCGGCCGCCCTCCCGCTCTGGAAAGCGAAGGAAATTTTCGACATCAACGTCCTCGGTCTCAGAAACACGCTCGATGCAGCGGTGGGAGCAGGGACTCGCAAGTGTGTCGTTATCTCGTCAACGGCCGTTTACGGGATTCCTGAAACGCATCCGATCGATGAAAGCGCGCGGCTCGTAGGAGTCGGGCCTTACGGCGCCAGCAAGATTCAAGCGGAAAAAATCTGCCTCGAGTACCGGGACGGCGGCAGGATCAGCGTCCCCGTCTTGCGACCCAAGACATTCATCGGAACGGGGCGTATGGGAGTTTTCCAGATCCTGTACGACTGGGTCCGGAGCGGCAAGCGTATCCCCATTATCGGCACGGGGGAAAACCGGTACCAGCTGCTCGAAGTCGAAGACCTGGTGCAGGCGATACTGCTCTTGCTGCGGGATGACTCGGAAAAGTCGAACGATACATTCAACGTCGGAGCAGAGGACTTCTCCACCGTACGCGAAGACGTTACCGCCCTCTGCGTTCATGCAAAAACGAATGCCAGGGTCATGCTCGTGCCGGCGGCCCTTGCGAAGCCCGCGCTGCGTCTCTTCGAAAAACTCGGAATCTCGCCGCTGTACCAGTGGATCTATGACACGGCGGATAAAGACTCTTATGTCAGCTCCGCAAAAATAAGAGAAACGCTGGGCTGGTCACCTCAGTACAGCAACCAGGCGGCGCTGATTCGCTCTTATGAATGGTACTGCCGCCATTACGGGGATACCCTCGAAACGGGCGTGACGCACCGCGTTGCGTGGAAGCAGGGGATTCTCGGCTGGATCAAAAAACTCGCCTGAGATCCACGACTCCGTCGGCCCGGCGCGTCATGGTATTCGCGGCAGCGCGGTCTTCGCAATGGCGACGCCTTTGTCTCCGCCGAGGCTGACCCACGAACCACGACAATTCGGCATTAAGGCAGCCGGACGTAGGTGACGGCGATTCCGAACTGATAGCCGGTATCTCCACGGAAAATCTTCTGCACTCCGACGAAAATGTCGGTGGAACGGTTGCCGAACTGCTGGATTCCGATGCCGAATCCCGTAAGCCAGCTGCCATGCGCCGGCGGGCCGTCCGATCCACAGCTGAAATCCCATGCGTAGCCCGGAGTGAGGTACGACACGACCCGAACCCGCTGCAGCATCGAGACAGACAGCGGCATCCCCAGATCGATCGTACAGGCGTTCATGTCCGGAAGAATGTTTGGCGCATAGCCGAACCCCATCTCGCCGCCGAGCGTGCTCGTTGCGTTCTTGTCACCGAACAGCGCACCGATGGTGGGGCCGCCGGTCACGAGGTTGATGCGGGTGCGTAAGCCAAAGAGAGCGTGCGCGCCGCAATCCGGACCGGCCAGGTCACAGTCTCTCTTCTGATAGCCGCCTGTGACTCCCACAATGGACCCGCCGCGATACTGGAAGTCGATTCCCGCCGCGACTGTTCGAAGATCAGCCGCACCACGACCCACACGTTGGCCCGCCTGAAGCCTCACTCCCCAGTAATCGTGGTTGCGACTCGCCGGCATGGGCAAGGCGATTGGCGGAAGGGCACCGATCGGTGTCGACTCGAGTCGGAGAATCTGAAGAACGTCATCGGACGCCTGCGTGTGAGCTCGTGTGGGCGCAATCAGCACGATCAGCGCGCACGTCGCCGTGAATAGGCGCTTGCTCACGCGTCCTCCAGCCAGCGCGTGAACGAGAGGCCGTGTTTGCGCCTGCTCGGGAAGTGATAAGCGCGCAACAGCACGCCCTTCCCCTTGAGAATATCGATGCGCATGAAGCCGCTTCGATGCTGGCTGACGTAGTAGCTCTCGCGCAGTCGCACGGCGCACGAGGCTTTTGACTCGGCGCCCGCGCCGCTCACCAATATGTACCGGACGACGTTCGTTCCACCTTTGATTACCTGCAGGTTGTGCTCGTGTCCCGCGGCATATGCGAGAGGTGGCTGAGCCTTGAATGCGCTCTCCAGAGAATCACGCATCGTACGGTTCGCCCCTGACATGATGTCCTGACTGCTTCCTCCTAGACGCCGGAACGGCCCTGTCACACCGCAGTAGCCGCCGTGCTCTCCGCCGGTCATGAGCGGGTGGTGCCCAGCTACGATCGTCACGCGGCCAGGCGGAGTGCTTTTCACTTGCTCACGGAGAGCCGCAGTAACATTCCCCGTGCCCGAAATACAATTGGTGGACTGCGCGTCGCGAACGATGTAGTTGTGCAGCCACCACTGGGTGTCCATTGCAATGAGGCGCAGGCGTCCTGCGTCCAGCACCGCAGGCCCAGGGCAACCGTTGCCCGGCATCATCCTCACGTCACGTCCTCCGGCGAGAGACTTGAGCATCTGCTCCTGAAGCCGGACGGAATAGAGTCCGAACGGTCCCGTGCCGGCCCAATCGTGGTTGCCGGGAACGAAGATCGCTCGCGCACCCATCGGTACGGCGTTCACCTGCACCTCGAGGCGACGACGGGCGTCCGCCCACTCAGCCCTTCCCTCCTCCGGAATGCCGTCCGGATAAACGTTGTCGCCGAGGAATACGATGATCGAGCGATTTGGCGCAGCCGACGCATGCACTGTGAGCGAGTCCAGCGCAGCCTCGCCTTGTCGTGGATTCGGCTCGCCCGCATCGCCGATGAGAAACAGTGTTGTTTCGATTTGCGCCGGCGGCACCTCCTCGATCCGAAGGTGTGGTGTGCACGCCGTGACGGCTGCCGAGGTCATCACACACAACGCGCCGGCCAGCGAACGCTGCGCGATCCGATTCTTACCGCGTAAAGAATCCATCAGAAAGACATTCCTCTCTGCAGGTAAAAACGTCCTTGCTCCCCGTACGCATAGGCGAGGCTCACGGTCTGACCGAGTGACGAAAGCCAGATGCCGCCGCCCACGCCGGTGTGCCATCCGCCGGGGCTGCGCCGCTCGAACCAGACTCGACCGGCGTCGGCGAGACCGAAGACACCAAGTCGCCAGCGCACGAGGAACGGCAGCGTCCCGACCGGAATCCGCACCTCGGCCGAGCCAAAAGCGGAAGTCTCGCCCGCGTACCGCTGGAAATGGTAGCCACGGAGCGTTTCGCGTCCGCCGATTGCGGGTGCGTGCTGCACCGGGAAGTTCCCCGATGCAAACGCGCTGCCCGCACGGAATGCGAGATGAGCCGCGTCACCGGGTAAAGGGAGGTACAGAGTCCCGACGGCGCTTGCCGTATTGAATGTCTCTTCGACATCCCAGAGCGGCGGATATCCGGCGAGGTTGGCCTCGAGCGACCACCCGCGCTCAGTGGATGGGCCGCGAGCGGCCTGATCCATCTCGAGTCCCACGCGAACGCCCATACGTCCCTCGGCTGTTCGCCCTCGACCTGCCTCGACATCGAACGGCGAACCCGGTTCCGGGTCCGCATCGGTCCAGTAAAACACAGGGCCGAACGTCAATTTCCCGATGACTGGCGGGAGGCCGGGCAGAACGTTTTCCGCTTTTGCGAACGGCCCCGGGAGCCCTTCGCGCGTACGCCAGCCGATGTGCCAGACGAGCGCCGGCTCCACCGCGATGTGGTCCTGTTCCGAAAGCTCCAGGTCTCGAGGTGGACGTTCTGTGTCGTTGCCGAATCCATAGAAGCGAAAGGCTTCGAACCGGGTCGCGCGCGCCGCCAGCGTCAGCGCGAGCGCTGAATTCTCCTTGCGATGATCGACATCGAGATTGACGCCGAGCCGCCCGTTACTCGGCGCCACCAAGAGGTTCGCGTCGACCTTCCAGTGATGTGGCAGGCGGCGAAAGCCGTATGACTTGTAGCGCGGACCGACTCCAACGATGAGTCCGGCGCCGTCGACCCAGTCGAACGTCGGTCCCCACCCAAGGCTGCGTCCCCAATCGGGCCGCCACGGCGCGTCGAATCTTACGCCCGCCCCCTGCTTTGGAGGGATCCAGTCCTGCACGTTGACGCGAGTTCCGCTCCTCGTGACGAAATCATTCTCCCCCTGCGAATCATAGAAGCGCGTGCCATCGCCGCCGGCGGAATCCGCAAGTATGTCGTCACCCCCACCGCCGATAACGCGGACAATGATGTCATCGCTCGACGCGCCTCTGACGGCGGCCGAATCAGCTCCTCCGTGGAGGAACAGCCGCACCTCTCTCGTTTCGCTCGGCAGGAAAGTCCGACTGAAAAACGGTGCTACGTGAGCGGAATCTCCGACGCCTTTCAGTATCACGGTCACGCGGCCGTCTGTATGGCGCGTCACCGCTGCCTGCTCCTTCTCATCGGTGCCGTGAAGGTCCACCTCGCCCGAAAGCCATCGGTAGAACTCGCGCGTGATGTCGAGAAGGTGATCGCGCCGCGTTCGAAGCGCCGCTCCCAACTCCTCGTCCGCGCCGGTGCGACTGCGCCAGGCCGGCGGGAGAGCGGCGATCGCATTGTCGATCACTCGATTGTCGATCGTCCGTTGAACTCGCCGCGCGACTTCCTCCATGTCGCTTCGCGTCAGCCTCTGGAGAAGGCGCCGGTCGAGATTGTGGCTCTCGAACGTGAGTGCAGCGAAGTCGTACCTGGGGCCAAACTCCGTCAGCTTGGGGTAGACCGGCCGGACGAGGAAATTGATCAGCAGACCGCGCGCGTTCACGAAAGCGCGGTCGCGATCCCGCGGAAGCGGCCGCCAGCTGTAGGCGCTGTCCTTACCGTATCGCGCGAAACGAATGTTGTCGGCGGTGCGGTCGTTGTCGTTCACCAGAAAGTCGATCAGTCGCACCGCGAGAAACTCTCGCTCATCGAGACGATGCATCCGAGCGGCCTCGACGGTCTCGAGGAACATGTCGCCGCTTACGATTTTGCGCGATCCTGCGAAGCCCGCCGAGTCGTTCGGCGCTTCCTGGGGACTCAGCTCCAGTGTTCCGAGCATACCGGCGACGCTGTCCTTGTATACGCCCAGCCGCGGATCGTCGGGCATGACGTAGAGCGCCGGTTTAACGTGAAGCGCGCCTATCGCTTCGAGAAATGGTGGCACCATCAGCGCGCCTCCCGGAAACAGCGTGCTAACGTGATCCTGGATGATGTCGCCGAGCAGCGTCCCGCGAATCTCAGGTGGCATTGCCTGCGCTACGGGGAACTTGTTCACCGATCGAAACAGGTGCTCGCGCCATCCCTTCTCCTCGGCAAAGTGAAGCGTGAGCGTCTGGTTGCCGCCCGCCCTGCGCACGAACTTGAGACCACCGGCGTAGCTGCTCAGGTCGAGCACTGGCACGCTCACCGCGGTGACCCATACCTCACGCCATCCGTCGCCCAGAAGCGTTCGCTTCAGAGAGCCGGCTTCGTACTCGGGCCCGGGGACGACAGTGACGGTTCGATCAGCTGCCGGGGCCTGCGCATCTGTGTTCTGGCCGATTGCCAGAATGGCAAGCACGGCGGCTAGGGGAGCAATCCTGATCTTCATCGTGCCTCGATTGCTGTCGGGTGCTTTGGCTGATACAGTGCATGAACGCCAGTGATCATCGCCTGGTCGATGAAGCGGTGACCGTCTCGATTCGTTTGCCAGTCGCCGAATCGACGCAATTCCGCGACCACCGAGCGTTCGCCGCTTCGTCATCGCCGGCGAGGGCCCGAATATTCATGTCACGAGTCAGAGGTAACTTTTGTGGCCAAGTCCCGCCGCGCGCCGCCAATCACCCAGCTGACCGAGGTGATAGGCGAGATGGCCGGTCATGATGTAGGGGACGAACTCGCGCCCGGTGGGGAATGCTGACCGCGCCGCCTCGACTGGATTTGGAGCCGAGATCGAAGCGTCGTCCGCTGCGACGGCAGCCTCGCAAAGGTCGGAGTAGATCTCGCGAAAGGTCCGGCGTAAGTCAGCCATCGGCGGATATGGCGTAGCATCAGTCGCCGGGCTCGTCCCCGGCCTGAACGTCGCGCGCCATTCCACCGGAGCAATCGGCTTGCGCCCACACATTCTTCGAGCGAAATCGCCGCTGATGCACAGATGCCCGAGGAGCCACCCCGCCGTCTTGTTTCCCGGCACGGGCTCGAGATACGAGTGCTCGTCGCGCAGGTCATCGACCATCCCGTCTGCGACGGACAGGAGATGCCTGCATTGGCCGACGATCAGCTCGGTTGTCATTTCAGTCGCCCCAGCTCGAGCTCGGACAGAATAAATCCGAACGCCGGCCAGCCTCCCGAGCGCACGGCACGCTCGAACCACGTCCGCGCCGATATCGTGTCGCCCCTCAGCAGGTACCAGTTCCCGACGCCGTAGCTCAGAGTTGCAACCTGAACGTCAGCCGTATCGGCTGCCGTCATGACTTCCTCGGGGCCAATCTCACCGCGGTACAACTTGAGCCGCCGGACGTACGCATTCGTCGCGACAAGGGAGTCCGGACGACGCGCAAGCATCGCCTGAGCCTCGGCTGTGCGCCCGCTCCGCATCAGCGTCATCCACAGCCAATCGGTTGCGCCGGCCAGCTCGCTTGCGTCGGGGGCTCGAGGCTGAGCTCGTGTAAATGCATCGGCCGCACCTGCAAAGTCGCCAGACGCAAACCGGACAATCCCCAGGTGATACCAGATGCCGTAAATCGTGCTGTCGAGCCGGGCGCCGCGTGTGAGATCGTTCATCGCCCGATCGAATTCGCGTACCGAGAGATAGCGGTGACCGCGCCAGCGGAGCAGCAGCGGATTGTCCGGCGTGATTGCGAGACCGCGCGTAAATGTGGCGATCGCTTCCCGGAATTGTCGCGCACCCGATTGCGCGACGCCGAGCTGAACGATGCGATCGATGTTGCGGGGCTGAGCGACGAGTGCGCTCTCCGCGCGAGCAATCGCGCCTGTATCGGGCTGCGAGCGGTATTCGACGCCGGCAGGAGACCGGTACTGCACCGACTGCGCTGCCGTCGGCCCGGCGAGAG
Organism: Gemmatimonadaceae bacterium; assembly: GCA_035633115.1. Lineage (NCBI taxonomy): Bacteria > Pseudomonadati > Gemmatimonadota > Gemmatimonadia > Gemmatimonadales > Gemmatimonadaceae > Gemmatimonadaceae bacterium. Next base: position 78,029 of record DASQFN010000031.1, read on the forward strand.
ACGTTGCCGTGATCACCAGGGCAATCAGCCTCGGCGTGATGGTGCAGCGTTCCATCGTCTAGAACCCGACCGGGCGCTCGTCGGCAGTCGGTCCGTATATCGACGGCAACGGGATGTCGATCAGTCGCAGATATACGGTGAGCTGGCCACGGTGGTGGATCAGATGATTGATGTGATTGCGAACGATTGCGCGCCGCGGCTGAGTGAGCACAACGCGGTCGCCGACTTTGAGCGACCAGTCGATGTCGTAGTCCGTGTCCTTGCTTGCCGCGATTGCAGCCCGCGCCTCCCGCACGTTCCGGTCGAACATCGCGAGCAGATCTTCCGTTTTTTCGTAGCTGTAAGGCGACGCCCCGGTGAGGTTGAGCTCTGTCTCCGTCAGGGTGTTCGTGATCCACCCGGGCATCCAGCATACCAGCTGGGTGAGATGCCCAAGCGAGAACGACTTCGGGTGCGGCTTCCATTGACCCTTTTCAGTCGGCACGCGGTCCAGGAGTCTGCGGGTTGACGCCATCTCCTCATCGAACTCCGGGAGCAGTGTCTCAGCAATCGTCATTCGTTCTCCCTGATCAATTACCACATTCGGGGGCGCGAACATAGCGCGCACGCTGCCGCGGGTCAACGCTGCACGGAATCACGGTGTTGCCTCTTCAGCATCGATCAGTGATCCAATCAATTCCCGACAAAAGTCGGGGATGTCGGCGACGATTCGCCCCCACACCTGGTTCCCATCCCGAAACGCCGCCTCATCAACCCACGTAGCTCCGGCGTTGACGAGATCGTCCTTGATTCCCAGCGAGCCCGTGGCCCTGCGACCGCGCACGATTCCGGCCGAGATGGCGACCAGGCCGCCATGACAGATGATCCCTATCGTCTTGCCGGCCGCGTCCATCTCGCGCACGAGGCTCGTAACTGCAGCGTCGCGGCGCAGCTTGTCAGGCGCCCATCCGCCCGGGATGATCAGACCGAACAGGTCATTGCCTGCAAGTGAATCAATGCGTCTGTCGGGAACTATCTCGAGGCCGTGTTTGCCGCGAACAGGCTTCACATCGACAGCTGCGGAGATGACCTCCGCACCTTCTTCCTGAAGGCGCATGAGCGGCACGTAGAACTCCAGGTCCTCCACACCTTCCGCAACCAGTATCGCGATCTTCTTCCCGGCGAGGCGCATCGAGTCTTGCTCAGCGATAAGCAGTGGTGATCGACTGCACTCTGCTGCCATGCCGGGCCAGCAGATAGTTGATGAAGTCGCCGACAATCGGACTCGGCTTGCGCGACCCGCGCGTGATGACCCGCGCTCTCAGCACCGCTGACTGAACGTCCCACTCAACGTTGAGCGCGCCGCGAGCCGAGTCGGAGCTGTGCAGCTTCATCCATCCGGGCGCACGGCCGGGCTGCTTCTCTCGAATGACCTGAAGGTTGTATGAGCCAAGCCGTGCGTCGTTCGCGATCGCCTCACGAAGACTCTGGCCTTTGGAGCACAACACCTGAACGAGGATCTGCATGTAACCTCAGTTAACGACAACCCGCTCGAAGTCAGGGCGTGTGCGGAATCGATATAATATGCAGGAGGAGACTAACACATGAAGCTGCTCGTAGTACGTCACGGCGCTGCGATGGACAAAGACGAGTTCGCCCGCACGGGAGAATCGGACGACCTCCGGCCTCTGACTGACGAAGGCAAAGACGAGATGAAGTCGATCTCGAAGGGATTGCGCGCCGCCGTCGAAGAGCTCGACTTGCTGGCTACGAGCCCGCTCGTGCGCGCCCGGGAGACCGCCGACATCATCGCGGAGGCCTATGGGATCGAGCTTCCCGAGGTTGAAAGATCACTGATGCCAGGCACTTCGTTCGACGAATTCGAAAAGTGGTGCTCGGGCCTGGGAGAAAAGAAGGTGATCGCGATCGTCGGGCACGACCCGCATCTGAGCTCGCTGGTTACCTGGCTGCTGACCGGGCGAAGTGATCCGCGCATTCGGCTCAAGAAAGGCGGAGCCTGTCTGCTGACGTTCGAATCCGTGCCACAGCGTGAGAAAGGGACTTTGAACTGGCTGCTGACTCCTCGGCAGCTCCGCCGAATGTCGAAATAGCGAAAAGGGTCTTTCATCTCGACAACGAGACTTCAATGAAGACCGCGTCAAGCTTCTCCGTCGTTTGCGCACTGTTTCTCGGCGCCTGTGCGCCACCCGCGCCGGGAGGACCGACTCCCCGGCTCGCGACGCCGGCGGAAGTTCGCGCTTTGTGGGTCGTGCGGAATACGCTCGACCATCCCGACAGCGTGAAGGCGATGGTTGCCCGCGCGCATGCGAACGGCTTCAACACGCTCATCGTACAGGTTCGCGGCCGCGGCGATGCGTTCTACAACGCGCGGTGGGAGCCACGCGCGCCCTCGATAATACCAGACCGGAAGTTCGATCCGCTCGCGTTGACGATCAGGGAAGCCCATCGCCGTGGCATCGCAGTCCACGCGTGGTTGAACACCCATCTTCTCGCCAACATGGACACTCCGCCGACCGACGCGCGGCACATCTACAACCTTCGGCCCGATCTGATCGCGGTGCCCTACAAGCTGGCGCGCGAGCTGTACTCGATGGACCCGGGCGATTCGCTGTTCCGGGAGAAGATACTCGAGTACACCAAGGGCGCGCGCGATCACGTCGAAGGTATCTACATGTCCGCAGCGGCGCCGGAAACGAAAGAGCACGTCTACTCGATATGGATGGACGTTCTCGACCACTACGACGTTGATGGTCTGAACTTCGACTACGTCCGCTATCCCGCGCCCGATTACGATTACTCGCGCATTTCCCTCGATCGCTTTCGTCTCTGGCTCTTGCCGCAGCTCAATGACAGCGTGCGCACCCGCTTCGCGGCGCTCGAGGCCGATCCGCTCATTTATGTGGATTCCTTTCCCGCGAAGTACGGTGACTTTCGCCGAGCGCAGGTCACCGAGCTCGTCGAGCGCATCTACTACGGCGTCAAGAAGCGGAATCCGAACGTGATCGTGTCAGCGGACGTGTTCGCGAACGCGAAGGACGCATACGAGAATCGTTTTCAGGACTGGAGGAGCTGGCTGCAGCGCGGCTTCCTGGACGTTGCCGCGCTGATGGCATACTCACCGAACACGCAGATCTTTCGGGATCAGATTACCGTTGGTGTCGCAGCCGGCGGGCGCGACCGCATATGGGCGGGCATCGGAGCTTATCGCCAGCCGGCCGATTCAGCGATCGAGAAAATTCGCGCCGCTCGAGAGGTCGGAGCTCGAGGTGTCGTGCTGTTCTCCTACAACTCGGCCGTGCGGAAGAGCGAGCTCAATCCCGATGCAGATTATCTGCAGCGCGTGATGAAGGCGGTATTCCAGGACGCGTTGATCGGCAGAATGCAATAACCGCCGGCGGCACACCAGCCATTACAAACTGGTAGGGGGCGCCTCACGACTGACAAGTCCGCTGTTCTCGCCACTCTGCCCGGCCGCCACCGTATCCCCCGCGAAATCGTAGAACGCCGATCCCGCCAGCGTCGCAAGGAGTAACTGCACCACAGCGAGGCCCGACGCTCCGACGACGAGCGATCCGCTGAGTAACCCGAAGGCCCAGATCGAATAGCTCGGGAGAGCATAGCCAAGTATCCAGGTCGCGCCACCGGCGAGCGCGGCAGTTCTGGGGCCGGCACCGTATTGCGCGCGAAGCGAGACGTACAGCCAGACTGCAACAATTCCCATCAGGAGGCCCCAGCCCATCGAGAGAGGAATTGTCTTGCCGGGCAATTGCCTTCCGAGCTGACTCATGTACTCTCCGCCGAGGATGGCTCCCCAGGCGAAGGCGCCGAAGATATTGATGACCATCCCTGCAAGGATGCCGCTGCCAACGACGTGAACCGCGTTGATCTTAGCCATGAAAGGCCTCCTCGTTTCGTAGGTGCCTGACTGACTATTCGCCTACCTGGTCCGTAACCGAATTTCCGGCGGTCGCACCGCCAATTACTCAGGGCGCCGCTAAGCGAAAACCGCTCATCGCGCGACGAGCACGAGTCGAAGTCCGCCGAATCGCTGCGGGTCCAGGGCCACGCTCTCGCGCGACGCGGATAAGAGCAGTCCCAGCGATCGCGCTGCGGCCGCGGCTTTCGATAACGAAACGACCTCTACAATCAGCGCGCTCGACTCGGGGCCGCTTCCCTCCACCAGCCGAATGCCCGGACCCGCGGACGCTCGATAAAAGTTCGAAGGTTTCGACCCCGGCGAGCTGAGCAGGCGATGCCAACTATGACGCGCCGCCGAAAGTTGTTCGACGGGATATGAGAGACGAAACTCCCGAACCCGTCGAAGCCCTAGAGGCCCGCCTCCGCTCGCTCGAAGTAGCCGGTCAAGGCGCGCTCGCCGCTCGTCCATATCGAGCGCGTGATACTGGATGATGAAGAACGCGATTCCCTCGAATGGATGTCGGAACCCGATTATCGTCCAGCGCTTTTCTCCAGCGTCATTTTTCTGTACATACGAGTCCCGCGGAACCAGGGCCCTCTCGCTGAGACGAGCTGGTGCTGTTTCAAGGTCGATCGGTTGGAAAGCGAAATCGTTTAGCTCGGTGCGGGTCATTCGACTCCGCGGGACGAGCTCCAGAATCACGTCGCCCAGCGCGAGGCCGACGAATGTGTTGGCGTTGCGAGAGGTCCCCGGAGCTGGAAAAGCCAGCGGGAGGCCAAGAGTATCCGAGAGAAGGGCCTCGAGCCGGTCACGCTCGTTGGTTGCGATCATCACGTGATCGATCTGCGTGACGACGGCGTCAGCCGGTGCCCGCGTAGCGACAGTAGACGGGTCCGGACCGGGGGCCGACGTGCACGCGGCGATCACCGCAAGACAGTCGTAGCGTACCGATCGGGCAGCTGGATGCATCTGTCTAATCATGTGCATTCTCCGGCAACGCTACAACGTGCCAAAATGCGGCGGGTCGCGCAGCGAACGGTTGCTAAGCGTCAGGCGTCACGGCTGCGGCTCGCGGCAAACAGAGCGTGAAGGTGCTTCCCTGGCCCGGGGTGCTCTCGACGGTGAGATCGCCGCGCATGGCGCGCGCGAGCTCGCGACTGATGGCCAGACCCAGACCGGTTCCGCGAGTGGTGCGCATGGGCTGCAATTCCACCTGAAAAAACGGCTCGAAGACCTGCTCCAGCTTCGCGGCAGGAATTCCGACCCCCGTGTCCTGCACGTTCAGGTGCACCTCAGCCGGCATCGATGTCGCCGTGACGGTAACGGTGCCGCCGGCAGGCGTGAATTTCACCGCGTTCGACAGAAGATTCAGCACGATCTGCTCGACTCGCTTTGCGTCCCCGCAAAAGTGAAGCGCCGGATCTTGTTTCTGGACCTCGAGTCGGAGCTGGCTCGCCCGGGCCTGCGGCTCGATCATCGTATGGACACTATCGAGCACCGCCTGCACCGGCACAGAAACAAGGTCCAGCGGCGAGTGCCCCGCCTCGATCTTGGCGAGGTCGAGTAGCTCGTTGACCAATCGTAGAAGGTGCTGCTGGTTGTGCTGTATGCGCGCGATGTACTTCCGCTGCTCGGCGCCGAGCGGGCCATGGATCTCTTCCACGAGGAGGGCGGCGTAGCCACCGATGGCGCCGAGCGGAGTCCGAAGCTCATGACTGATCATGCTCAGGAAGCGACCCTTTGCCTCATTGGCTTCCTGAGCAACACGCCGCGCCGCTTCCGCCTCGGCTCGGGCACGGTCACGCTCCTTTAGCGACGCTTCCGTAGCCGCGAGTGATTGAGCGAGCGCTTCACTTTTTGCCTCCAGCGCCTCCTTGATGCGAACGAGCTCGTGCTCCGCCCTCTGGCGCGCGAGAAAAATGCTGTTCGCGTTCTGAAGCGCTACGGATTGGAGCAGTCTTTCTTCGTCTTCGTCCACATTTACCTGCCGCTGATGATTTCCGCAGCGAGAGCAGTGCCGCGGACACGCGCCTCGATCTTGGCAAAAGCGGTGTCGCGGCTGGTCGATGTGTCGTCCGCAAACGGCGCGAAGCCACAGTCGTCAGTAGTCCCCAGCTGCTCGATTGAAATGTATTCGGCAGCCTCGAGCACGCGGTCGCGCACCTCCTCGGCGGTATCGATGTGCGGATCTATCGTGGAGACAACGCCGACGAAAACCTGCTGGTGCGGCTTGAGGGAGTTGTGGATGATCTTCAGCACTCGCTCACGGTCGGGCTCGCCTGCCAGCGCGATGCAGAAATAGCCGACGTTGAGCTCGAACAGCCTCGGGAGAAATTCGGCATAGTCCACATCCGCGCTGTGTGTTGAATCGCGATCACCACCGGGGCAGGTGTGCACGCCGATCGCTTTGCGCTCCTCGGTGGAGAATCGTGACAGCGCGAGATTGTTCAAATCGATAAAGCTGTTCAGCAGCTGGCCTGATGGATCGATCTTCATCGCCAGGCGTGCTTCGGTGAAGTCGATCTGGACCTTGAACGCGCCCTTTTGCAGACAGCGACGGATTTCGGTTTCGTGCTCGCCCAGCAGATCGTCGATGAATTCTTCCCGCGTATAGCCTGGTATTTCTTCGGCGGGGTACATGAGACTCAGTGCCGACGGAGAGATGACCGCCTGCTTGAGCTTGCAATTCGCGTAGCGCACCGCAACATCCAGGTAGCTGTCCGCATACCTCTTGTAGCGGAAGGGCCCATGCATCAGCCGCGGCATGCGGCGTGTATGGCCGGCTGCGAACGGGATCTTGAAGCCGTCCGGAGCCGTGTTGGCCAATCCATGGACGGAATACGTCCAGAAATTATCGTATTTCCGCTGCTCTCCGTCGGTAATCACCGGAGACCCGGTTGCCTCGAATCGCTCGATGGTATCGCGAACGGCCGATTCGTAGAGAGGATCGACGTTCGGGTCTACGATTTCTCCAGCTGCGACTGCCTCGATGAGCTCTGGCGGTCGCGGGATGCTGCCGATCGGTTCCGTCGGGATTATCATCGCTCCCATTCACTTTGGAGTGAGTCGCCTTTCTCATTGCCGGTCTGCCAATATAAATACCGGCATGACCTGCGGTTCAGGTCGCAACAATGAGAGCGCCGAAAGCGATCATCGCTACTCCTCCCACCCGGGAAACCTGAACTCCTGTTCGCCCAAACTTTTCCACCAGAATGAAGGCAGTCAAGGCGGCGACCCAGGCAAGGTTCATCACCCCGACGGCGAACAGGACGCACATGAGAGCCCAGCAGCAGCCGAGGCAGTACACGCCGTGCCGGAGCCCCATTTCAAAAGCACCTCGCGCTCCGTCACGCCAGTTGCTCAACAAAAAACCCAGAGGGCTCTGGCATTGCCGGAGACAGGCACCCTTCGTCGGCGTGAGCTGATAAACGCCGGCAGCAATCAGAATTGCACCGGCGAGACGCGGACTCAGTGCTGCCATACCTGGCGACAATAGCGCGCCCTGATGCAACGCCCACTGCGCGAGCGCGGCGGAAGCGCTGAAGACCAGCCACACGGTGAGGTAGCCCATCCCGAACAACGGAACGGCGAGTGGGATCCCTCGTTGGCCCTGCCGTGTGTGCATCCTGGAAAAGAGGAGCAGCACTGGCGCCGCCGTTGCGCTCATCATCCCGATCATCATCACCGCCCACATCAGGAAGGTGAAGAAGACATCCGAGGCGCCCCAGGGTTTTTCTATCGCCATTCTCATCTTCGCCATCATCGTCGCCGGGACCGCGGAAGACGACATCTGATTGTCGAGATGGACGAGATACGCCCAGGCCAGTGCTGTGATGAGGACTATGCAGCCGGTGATGACGACGCGGTCGCGGCGGATGGGCCTCGGGACTATGGACTCGCTACGCACTGCCCTCCTCTGCGGGGGCTCACATCGCACCAGGTCGAGTCAGCGATGCCGGAAGTTTACGCGCCTTCGGGGCCGGCGGGCCACCTTGGGGAGCGCAATTGGTGACACGCCACGCGGTCGGATCCTGGACCGAGGTCGGGCCTTCGGATGACGTGCGCGAGCAGGTGATCAGATTACTGCGGGTCCATCAGCTTCGGGCGGCGGACGCCGTTCAGCTCGCCGCTGCGATCGTGGCCGCGGAATTTCAGCCCGGGTCGCTGGAGTTCGTCACGCTCGACAAGAACCAGGGAGGAGCGGCGGACAAGGAAGGCTTTCGCGTGATCTCCTAGCCCATTTCGAGGGGTTTCGGCTGACCTTTCCAAGCCGCCTTTTTGCGAGGTTTTCGGGTGGTTTCCAAGCCCTTTTTTTAGGGGCTGGAGACGGACTTTGACGGCTGCCACTGACCCTGCGCCAGCCGTCGGCAACATGTCACCATAAGTCATTAAAAATCAATGACTTACCAAGATAGCTTGGCGGCTTGTGGGGCTTCCATTTTGGGGCCAAATCGACTAGATTTAGAGCTTGTTAAACATTTGTCGGACCAAGCTGTTGGCATGCCGGGATTTCAGCCTCCCTTGGAGACAGTCCGAGTGCATTCCGCCCAAGTGCCGATTCCAGCAAACGGAGGATTTGTGAACCGGTTGAAAAGGATTCTCAATTCCAGCCTGAGGCGGAAAATCGGTCTCGCTAGCATGACCCTGCTCGCGGCCGTTTACATCATTCCGCAGGTGGGCTCGGACACGAAGTCGATTCAGGCGGCGCTTCTACCGGCTGTTGTCTCGGCCGGCGCCCAGTCGGATGCCGCATCCGCCGGGTGGGATCTGCCCAATATCGACAATGCCCGGGTCGACTCGTGGGTCGAGCTGTTCACCACTCATCCGAAGCTGAAACCCCGCTTCGCTGTGTGGCTCGAGCGGAAAACGACCTATCAGCCGATGATCTCGGCCAAGCTCGAAGAGCGCGCCATGCCGCAGGATTTGATCTACCTCGCGATGATCGAGTCGGGATTCAATCCGAAGGCAAAGTCTCCGAAGGCAGCTGGTGGTCTGTGGCAGTTCATCAGCGAGACGGGCCAGCGCTATGGGCTGACGGTCAACAAGCGGGTGGACGAGCGGAATCATCCCGACAAGGCGACCGATGCGGCGTTGGCGTATCTGTCGGATCTGCACGATCGCTTTGGATCGTGGTATCTCGCCGCGGCGGCGTACAACACTGGTGAGAACCGCGTTGGGCGCATTATGCGCGAGGTAACCGGGAAGGAAAGAGGAACGGATCAGGACTACTATCTGATCTCGAGCCGTCTGCCGAGGGAGACGCGGGACTACGTGCCGATGATGATCGCGGCCGCTCGCATCTCGAAGGATCCTCAGAAGTACGGTTTCGGCGGTACCAGCGTCGGGGTGAGCGAGTAAACTCTCCAGCTCGATGAAAAGAGGACGTCCATTTCGGGCGTCCTTTTTTATTTCGAATCCGCTGTCTCCGGAACTGCGGCCTCGCGCTCAACAACGAACTCCTGTCGTTTGACGCATTTGATTTTCTGCCAGTCGGATGACCGGACGCCGAGCGGAGCTTATCTGAAGCTCCGTGCAGTATGCTCCAACGGCCTGACGTTCAGCTCCTTGAACTTCTCACCGATCACGTTCAACACGTTTCCGTCTTTCTCGAATCGACCCTTCACGACTATAAAGGTCGCGAACTTTACGACTTCACTGTTCTTCTCCACCAGGAAGCTCGGCACCACGATGTTGATGAATCCCCATTCATCCTCGAGCAATAGAAAGATCGTGCCGTTCGCGCTTGCCGGACGCTGACGGATCGTTACCAGTCCCGCAACGAGGATCTTCTCGCCGCCCCGTAGCTTCTTCAGTCCTTCGCTGTCCACCACTCCTGATCTTCTCAGTCGCTCGCGCATGTGCTGCATCGGGTGTCCGCTGATGCTCATGCCCGTCGCGAAATAATCCTCGTAGATCAGCTCAGTCTCGCTCAGCTTCCTCGGCTCGTGCATGTCATGCCGGGTCGGCGCCAGGGGAAGCGAGTCACCCACTGCGCGTAACGCTTCCCATCCGGCTCGGCGGCGGTCGGGCTCCCACGCCGCGAACGCTCCCGCGCGCGCGAGGTACAACACGTCGTTGCGCCTGAGCTTCGCCCGGAGCACGACGTCCTCTATCGAAGTGAATGGACGATCGGGGATACTCGCACTCCCGTCAATTGAGAGCGCAGTGAGAGTCTCGAGGGTTTCCGCTTTCCTCGCCCGCCTGCTTCTGCTCTTTCCGATGCTCGACCCTACTCCGATAGCTGCTTTGCCGCCGCGCGCGAGTCGGAGTGCGTCGAGGGTCTTTTCGCCTAGACCTCGTACGTGTCTCCAGCCGATACGCAGGGCCATTCTGGAAGGGGACACGGAGGGCACGAAGGGAACCACAGAGGACACGAAGTTTTCTCTGGGGAACTCATCTCGAAGCTTGGGTTGCGGTACACCCAAAAAAACCTCCGTGTTCTTCGTGTCCTTCGTGGTCGCTTCCTCATCAATGGGTTCTACTGTGCACTCCCATTCGCCAATGCTGAGACACGGGGGACGCACAACGACGCCGTGTCGGCGCGCATCGTGGATCAACGTCGACGGTGGATAGAACCCCATCGGCCAGGAATTCAATAACGCCGCAAAGAATTCTTCGCGGTAATGCGCCTTGAGCCACCCGGTCGCGTAAGCAATCAACGCAAAGCTCCACGCATGCGACTCCGGGAAGCCGTAATTCGCGAAGCTCTTGAGATCCTCCACGATTCCGGTCGCAACTGACTCCTCGACTCCGCGCACGATCATCCGGTCGCGCAGTCGGCCAAGCACATCGAGCAGTCGCGAGATCTTCCTGACATGGCCCATCGTTCGGCGCAGCTCGTCCGCTTCCGCCGCGGTGTATCCGCCGAGAACCATCGCGATCGCCATCGCCTGCTCCTGGAAGATCGGAATCCCCTGCGTCCTTTTCAGAATCGGCTCGAGTAGAGGATGCGCGTACGTCACCGGCTCCAGTCCGCGACGACGCTTCGTGTACGGATGAACGAACTTCGCCTGGATAGGACCGGGTCTGATCAGCGCCACCTGGACCACGAGGTCGTACATCCTGTCCGGCATCGTGTGCAGTATCGACGCAATCTGCGCGCGGCTCTCGATCTGGAACGTGCCGATCGTCTCACCGCTCGCGATCAGTTCGTACGTTTTCGGATCGTTCACGGGCAGCTTGTACATCTGCGGTCGATTTCCCGTGCGCACCTCGATCATGTCGAACGCGCGACGAACGAGCGACAACGCGCCAAGTCCGAGAAAATCGAACTTGGGAACTCCCACCGCATCGAGATCATCCTTGTCGAATTGGATGATCGTCCGTCCCATAGTCGTGTGCTCGATGGGCATGTAGTCGCCAAGCGGCTCGGACGAGAGGACGAATCCACCGACATGTGTGGCGCGAAGCCGCGGCAATTCCTCGAACGCAGCCATTGCCGCGAGCATCGTCCGGCAGCGGGGATCTTCGACGTTCAGCCCGAATTGCGGACCTAATGTCTGCCGCACACTCTCCGCGCCTGCAATCGGATCGTCGTAGTGCAACCGTTTGGAAATGTCGTTGGCCTGCTCGATGGGATACCCGAATGCACGCATCGAATCGCGCAGCGCATTCGGCGCACGGTATGTCTGCACGATGCACGCAATTGCCGAGTGTGCGCGAGCGTAGTGGTCGTACATGTAGTCGAGCACTTCCTCGCGACGGTCGTGCTCGATGTCGACGTCGATGTCCGGCGCTTCGGTGAGCCCGTCGACGCGCATCTCGGAGAGAAATCTCTCGAAGAGAAGTCCGTTGGCGACGGGATCGACCGCGGTGACCGCGAGGCAGTACGCCACCGCGGAGTTGGCGGCGCTGCCGCGCCCCTGGCAGAGAATGTTCCTGCTGCGCGCGAAGTGGATCGCGTCCCACATCACGAGAAAGAATCCGGAGAATCCCAGGCGGCCGATGATGCCGAGCTCGTGCTCGATTTGTTTTGTCTGTGCGTCGGAGAGGTCACCCCATCGCTCGTGTGCGCCCTCATACACTTTCTCGCGGAGGAAAGTGATGTCGCTGTGACCCTCGGGAACGGCGAACTTCGGCAAGGGGGGCCGCAGCCACGCAAGATTGAAATCGCACTCGCTTGCGATGCGATCGCTCTCCACGAGACCCTCCTCCCTCCCCTTCCATCGCTCAGCCAATTCTTCGGGCGAGAGAAGGCGCCACTCACCGTTCGGATGGAGGAGCCCGCGCGACATCGCGCTCTCTATGGTAGTGTCGTAGCGAAGTGCGGTGAGGATGTCGTGAACGAGACGGCTGCTCGTGTCGATGTAGCGCGGATCGTGAGCGACAACCCACGGCACATGATGACGGCCGGCGAGCTCGATCAACGCTGCTGCCAGCGCCGCTTCGCATCCGCCGGCGTGGTGCAGACTCACTTCCACCGCGAGTCGCTCACCGAAGACTTCACGCCACTCGTCCAGAGTTCGAGCGGCAGCTGAGTAGTCGCACGACTGGATGCACGCGGCGATCGGGCCGGCAGCCGGACCGGTCAGCACATGCACTCCGGCACTTCTTTCCGCCACATCCTTCCAGCTCACACGTGGCCGTCCGCGCAGCTTTGCGTTCTGCCCCTTCGTCCACTGACGCAGATCAGAGTGCACGCGGGCACGGGTGACCAGCGAAGCGATATTGCGAAATCCTTCCGCTGTGCGCGCAATCAAACCAACGGGAAATCCTTCGACGTTGAGCTCTGCGCCGGCAATCGGGCGGACTCCCTGTCTTTTTGCTTCCAGAGCGAACCGAACGATGCCGCCCAGGTCGGTTGTGTCGGTTATGCCGATGCTGCCATATCCGAGCTCCGCGGCGTGTTTGACCATCGCTTCGGGAGTGACGGCGCCGTCGCCGAAAGAGAACGCAGTGTGGGCTCGGAGCTCGACGGGCATATCCTTATTGTATGACCGAACAAACACCGAAGCAAGGACCGCCGAGTGGACGAGCGAATGGGCCAAAGTATCCTCATCGAAGAGTGCTTCCAGGAAAACTGGATGCGGTCACGCGCGAGCGAGCGCGTACCGCACGAACTCCAGAGTCGCACTGACATCCTCCGCTGTTGGCTCAGCGTCAGGGTTCTCTCGACCGCGCCATGCACGATCCACCAAGGTGCCCCACATCTCGTGTCTTCGTCCACGCAAAAATTCAATCGGGAGCGGCGAGGGGCATGTCGGCGCCATTCCTCCCGACACGCCGAGCATCGACTACTGATCAGCCCGCGACAGCCGTGAGGTTGACGTACTCGGCCCACACGGGAACAATCCGGTCGATTCGCGCCTTCAGAGCCGCAGCGCCTGCAGGATCCAAAGCTGCGTACGCGTCACTCGCCAGCATCTGCCGCATTTCCGGACTCGCACGTGTCGTGTCCATCGACATGGGACCGTCGATCTTCCCCTGGAAATCAAGCGTCCGGAGAATCCCGTGAAGCTTCTCGCGGACTTCGCGATAACGCTCCGGCGACAGGCCGGTGACCGATGCCGCTTCGGCGATTGTCTTCTCCGGCATCATCGCCTCACGAGCTGCAGCTCCTTCTTCCGGCGTCGTGGCGTTCATGTTCCGTGCGTTGGCCGCACGGACGAGCTCCAGCTCGCGAGCGAGACCCTTCTCGAAACCGTCGAGATCGGCGGCAGTGACAGAGAGTACGCCACCGGGAGTGGCGGCCTCGGTTGGCGGCACAGAGCCACTCTGCGCAGCCATCGCCGCCGTGTCGGTGGCAGGCGTCGATTCACTGGGGCTGCAGGCAGTCGCCCCGATAATCCAACTCAGAGCGGCAAGCCATCGCAGGCGCTGCCGCGGCCGAAACGCGATCATCGGAGCCCCCCTCGCGAACACGTCAAAAACTCCAACGGAATGCGCAAATTGCGTACTGCAAGAAAATCTCCGAACGACCGGTCAGCTCCCTGCGTTTCTCCGCGCCAGCTCAGCGAGGCCTATCTCGATCGCGTTCCTCGAAACCCAGCGACCACGCACCATCACTCCGCTGCGGCGCGTCAAATTGCGTAGATCGGTAAGCGGATTCGCATCAAGCAGCACGAGATCCGCGCGATTGCCGGGAGCAACTGTTCCGAACGCACCGTCGAGCTTCAGATCGTCCGCCGCGTACCGGGCGACGTTCCGCGTTCCGCTTTCCAGCACCTGATATGTCGTGAGGCCCGATGCAACCATTACCTCCATCTCACGCTGCAACGAAAAACCGGGGACGTTGAACATCTGCGGCGAGTCTGTCCCCATTAGAAGCTTCGCCCCGGCATCAGACAGCGCCTTGAGCATTCGCCGCCGGAGAGAGATGTGGCGATTTGCGATCTCTGGCGTGACGCCATCCCTCTGGTCGCCGGCGAGTCGCTGCCGCTTCTGATTCCCCCACTGCGTTAGCCACGCCCGCGTCGCGTATCGCATCTCCGGCCGGCGTTCCATCTCCTCGGCGGCAATTGGCGTGAAGAAGCTCTCCCACAGGAACATCGTCGTCGTGTTCCAGACACCAGCGGCCTTGGTCTGCTCAGCAAGCGCGCGGAATCGGGATTCGTCGACGGCGCTGATGAGCTGCGCGATCGGCACTTCACTTCGCAGAACGCGCGGCTGGAGACTGTCCGGAACCGCAGCCGCGAGGTATCCGTCGAGGTGGTCTATCGTCGACTGGCGAGACGCGAGCGCGTGCCGGACTCCCACCGCATCCGGGACATGCCCAGCCCACGTGATACCAACCTCTCGCGCGGTGCGCACAACCGCATCGTACGTGGCGCGCGAAGGTCCCGGATGAATCTTGAGGAAATCGTAGCCCGCAGCTTTGTGTTGGCGCACGACGCGCTCACCCGTGGCGGGATCGGGCGCCGACTGACCGTTGATCGATGGTGCTCCGACATACATCGTCGGACCCAGCAGCTCGCCGGTCCTCAACTGCTCCCGCAGGACCAGCTGATTCGGTGCGCCGAGCATCGCGCGTATCGTGGTGATTCCGTTCGCGATGTAGAGAAAGAAAATGTCTTTGTTGGTCTGCTCGCTTCCGGGTGCCTGTCCACCGGCAACGTGAGCGTGCATCTCGGCAAGTCCAGGCATCAGATACTTGCCGATTCCGTCTATCCGGGTCGCGTCGGGCGGAACCAAAGCGCTCGACGCAGGCCCAACGCTCAGGATCTTCCCGTCACGGACGACCACGGTTTGACGACTCAGGACGTGCTCGCGATCCATCGGAATCACCGACACATCCGTGAAGGCAAAAGTCCCTGTTGCCGGCGGTTGAGATGCCGCCGCCGCTGCGCGCTCCGACGTTGCTGCCGACGGAGTGCTGTTTCCCTGTGCGCATGCCGCGGACGCAAAGAACAGTCCCGCAATTCCGGTTATCGACTCCAAATGCAAACGTGTCTTCACTGAGCCTCACCTTGTGAAAAACTGTCAGCAGTCGCCGATTTAACAGCGGGTTGCGACCCTGTCAAATCCTGACTGAAAAAGAGGTGAGAGCCATGCGCCCGAACAGGTTCGTCTTTCTTCTACTGTTTGCGACGGCGTGCGAAACGGCGACGCAAAAACCGCTCGACCTCGCAACTGCGACGGTTGTCGATCTGACCTACGACTTCGACTCGAAAACTCTCTATTGGCCCAGCTCGCCGAGTGGATTCGAGCTGAAGGAGCTGTCTCGGGGCCCGACGCCAGGCGGCTATTTTTATTCGGCGAACCTGCTCAGCGCGCCCGAGCACGGAGGTACGCATCTCGACGCGCCGATCCACTTCTTCGAGCGCGGGCTGACGGTCGACAAGATTCCCGTGCGTCAGCTCGTTGCGCCGGCCGTGGTGATAGATGTTACGGGGCGCGCAAGCGCGGATCCCGACTATCGTCTGTCGGTCGAGGATCTGCGGGCATGGGAAGGGACGAACGGCCGAATTCAGCAGGGCACGATCGTGATGCTTCGCACCGGCTGGGGGAAACGTTACGGCGACCGGAAGGCGTACTTCGGCGACGACACTCCGGGTGCGACGGACAAGCTGCACTTCCCCTCGTACGGCGCGGATGCCGTGCGTGTTCTCGTGAACGAGCGGCGCGTAGGCGCGTTGGGTGTCGACACGCCGAGCATCGACTACGGGCAGTCGCGCGATTTCATTGTGCACCAGATCTCGGCTGCGGCGGGCGTTCCGGGTCTGGAAAACGTCGCGAACCTGGATTCTCTGCCGGTGCGCGGCGCGTGGGTAGTGGCATTGCCGATGAAAATCGGCGGAGGCTCCGGCGGTCCGCTGAGGATTATCGCGTTGCTACCGAACCCGTAACAGGGAGCTGATCAGTGACAGACGCCAGTGCCGGAGTCGACTGTGACGCCCGCCGTAACAGGAACGAACTCCCAGCGGTAACCCTCTGACTCGAGCTCGAGCCGCAAAACACCGTAACCGCTGGAGTACCGTCGTTCGCTGTTGGCGCGCGCAAATATTGCCGGATAAAGCGAGTGTCCCCCCGTTCCAACGACGAACTCGCGAATTCCGCGGGCCGGGTCGGCAGCGCCATCCACCGTCTGCGGAGCAAACCGCTCGTAATGGTGATCGTGGGCGGCAATGACGACGTCGGCATTGAACTCGTATAGCACGCGGAAAATGTCCCGCATGACAGCCTGGCTGCCGTGCAGGCCCGAGCTGAACATCGGATGGTGCCAGTACGCGAGCGTGCAATGCGCGTCGCTCGCCGCGAGGTCAGCACGGAGCCACTGCTCCTGAGCCGACCCGGCAGCCGCGCTGACGTTGCTGTTGAGCGAAACGATGTGCCAGTCACCGAGATCGAACGAGTAGTATCCCCTCCCGGGAGGACCGGCGTTCGCGCCGAAGTACGCATAGTAGGGAATGGCACCGGGTGTTTCGTACTCGCGGTTTCCCGGTGCTGGACGCGTGCGAGCGCGGTGGCGTCCCCATGAGGGGTCGTAGCAGTCGCCGAATTCCTTTGCCGTCCCCGACTCGTAGGCGATGTCGCCGGCGAGAATGATCGTTCCGGGAATGCCGTCGACGAGTGCGGCAGTCGCTTCATCTCCCTGAGAGGTGCAGCTGGCAACGTCTCCCACCGCAGTGAGCGTCTGCGTGGTACTGATCGGGGGCGTTGGCCCGCCGTTAGTGCAGGCAACGCCCGCAA
Source organism: Gemmatimonadaceae bacterium (assembly GCA_035633115.1). Taxonomy (NCBI): domain Bacteria; kingdom Pseudomonadati; phylum Gemmatimonadota; class Gemmatimonadia; order Gemmatimonadales; family Gemmatimonadaceae; species Gemmatimonadaceae bacterium. The sequence goes on from DASQFN010000031.1 coordinate 95,076, forward strand.
ACACCACAACGAGAGATACTCGGAAGCCCGATTTAATAAATGCAAACGCCATGCAGGGATCAGTGATTTCCAGTCGACTCCAAAGAGTCGCGCAAATGCGCCGCAAGCCGAGCCGCGTGCACGCGGAGCTCAGGAACCGCGGTGGCTTCCCAATACTGTGCCTTCAGCAGCGGCCCGACGTAGAAAATCGCGTTCGACGCATTCCCGTCGGCGCCGATGAGCGCACCGTCCGGTGTCACGCGGACACCGAGGCGGAGCGCATCGGTTGTGAGCACTCCGCGCTCAATGAGCTTGTCGACGAGCGGCTCTCCCGCCGCGGCGAGGTTGGTCGCGGGGCCGGTGCAGTTTATCACACGCGTAAACTCGCGACGTGTGGTTCGTTCCTTACCTCGCGGCCTCCAGCTGACGCTTACGCCTGATGGAGTTTCCTCGAATCCGAGAATTCGCCCCGCGGCAACGACAAGCCTCCCGTCTCGCATGAGCTGAGCCGCAGCCGACGCGGCAGAGGGCGCAGCACGATGCCGATGCACGTCCCAGAATGGCAGGACGTGCCTCACGAACCGCGCGCGCTCCGCTTCGCTGAGCGCGTTCCAGAGAGCGGGTGTCGCTGGACGCAGCGACGCGATCACGTCTCTCCAATCGCCGCCCGCCGCCGAATGAGCGGCAATCTTGGAGCGAACGGCTTGCAGGTACGTGAGCACACTCGCCGCGGCGCCGTCAAGGTCACCCGGAAAATCCTCGTACGTTGGGGGCTGGCCCTGCAGCCGGTGGGGCTGAGCTGTCAGTCCCCGGCGCGAGATCGCGTACATCGGTTGATGGACGCCGCGCTCATCCAGCTCGAGGATCATGTCGTACATCGTCAGACCTGTCCCGATGAGAAAAACGGAATCGTCGGGGACGACCGAGTCGAGCGCGCCCGGAGCCCACGGGTCGCGGATGTAGCGCGCGCTCGAGTAGAACCGGCGGTCGTCAACGGCTGGATCTGCCGGGGCGAAATTCCCAAGGGCCAGGACTACGCGGTCCACATCGATGCGGGGCCCATCGGCGAGTGTGACAAACGCACGCGATCCACCGGCTGGCAGCCCTATGTCGGCGACATGGCCGACGATTCGCTCGAGCCTCGCTCCGCCAGGCGCAGTTTGCTCGGCCTCCATGAGGGTGTGATCGAGGTATTCACCATATGCGGACCGCGATACGAATGACCCGCCATCGACGGTCGCATCCCGCTCACGCGCGAACCGGAGAAAGCTTTCCTCGTCATCCGGAAAGGCACTCATCCGGCCGGCCGGGACGTTGAGAACGTGCGCCGCAGCGTTCGTTCCGTAAGCGACTCCTCGCGCCATTCGGCCGGAGCGATTGATGAGGATCACCGAGCGGCCCGCGCGCAGCAGGTGCACCGCGGTTACGACTCCGCTGAACCCCGCCCCAATGACGGCGATTTGTGTTTTCTCCGACATCATCTCCTGGTGGACGGATGCCTTTGAATGTGCGCTCCCTGTTTTTCGCGGCGCCAGCGCTCAAGCTAATGCGTTGTCAGTCCCACCATCCCTGCATGAACCACTCGCCGCCGCCGCCGCTGCCGCCGCGGACGACGACTCCGTTCGCGCCGACCTCTGTCCGGAAAATCCAGACGAGCGTTCCATCCTCTGTCACGCAGCGGAAATATTCGCGCGCATAAGGCTCGTCCCAGGGACTTCCCGAGACGCGATCGGGACCCGCCACCGATTCGATCAATACCCAGCCGTCGGTGTCGCGGTACTTGATGGGCAGATCATAGTCGCGACGCCTCGCGGTCTTCACAGAGATCGGCCGTGGCTGCTGCAGAAGCTGGAGCGTAAACCTGGGCTCGGCGGGAGATTCCCGGATGAGATGCGTCCGCGCGGCATGTGCCGGCTCCTGGGTCAGCCACGTCGTGCGTCTCTCGAGCAGTGGATGACGCGTGTTGGACGGAACGACTATCACCGCTCCCTGATCGTCCAGCAGCTGGGCGACCGTTTCCTCAGTCGCGCGCGCCGTGGCGAATCCGCGGTCGAAGATGTCACCCTGTCGCTCGACTTCACCGGTCACCGCCTCGACGCGAAGAGTGATGCCGGTGACGGCATCGGCCAGCACGATCGTGTCGAGATGGGTGCGGATGAGACGCATCCATGCCTTCCGGCTCGCTGTCGAGCGAGCGGGGCGCACGAGATGCTCATAGCTCGTTCTGTTGGCGAGTGAAAAAACGAGCGTCATCTCGCGAGCGCACTGGCCGCGTGCGGTGAGCGCGTTGCAGACATTGTCCACGAGTGCGTTGATCACGAAGATCAGACGCTCGGGATCGGTGAGGGTGTAGTCGACCCAGTCGAGAGTCGCCTCCGGAAGTGACCTGGGCGACGACTTGAAGATCATCCGCCGATCATCCGCCCGCGACAGCCGCCACAGCTCGACGCCCTCGGCCCCAAATCGCACTTCTACGGATTCGCTGTCGAGGCGGGCGAGGTCGGCGCATTTCTCGATGCCGACTCCATCGAATAGGGACTGGATCTGTGGCGAAGGGCCGAGCACTGTGACGGGCTGGGGGTCGAGAAATTCCCGCTCTTTTCCCGGAGGTATGAGAGTGGTAGCTGAAGGCAACTGGGTAATCCGCGCCGCGACTTCGGCTACGATTGGGATGCGTGACAGGCCTAGTTGCGCGTTACTGATTTGATACTGTGCTGATACTGTTGTTATTTGACGCGGTATCTCTTCGGTGGGAAGACTGCGAGCATCGGCCCAGATCAGCTGCCGCTCGACATCCACTGAAAGTCGCGGAACGACCTTGAGCAGGGCCGGGATCAGGCCGGTCATCGATTCAGGAGTAAAGCTCGAGCTCCACAGGCAGGCGAAAGTCATAAGAAGGGGTAGCCCATTATAGCCCGAACAAATACCGAAAGCAAGAAGGGCTCAAAGCTTCCTCGGCTTTAGCTGTTGCCGGCTGTTAATTATCCGACAATGACTTCACTGCGTTCTCTCATGACCGTCGCCCTTGCCCTGGCGATGGGATCGTCGGCCGCTGGCGGACAAGCCCGGCCGGCGAGTGGTATTCCCGCCCTCGCGCGGGAATTCGTTTTCACAACGCTGACGTTTTCGCCCGCGGGCGCCACTCAGTACGGCCTGCACCGATACACCCATCCGCGCACGGGTCGAGTGCTGCTTCTCGATCAGATGCTCGACGATTTCTCACCGGCCGAGCTCGCGAGGCAGCGCACGTTTTATCAGGGATTCCGGCAACGACTGCAAAGACTCCCGGTTGCGCGGCTCGATCCGCAGACGGAAGCGGACTACGAGCTCCTGCAGAACGCCATCGCATTCGCTTTCTATAGTCTCGACGAGGAGCAATTCTACCGCTGGAAGCCCCAGCTCTATCCGGAGAACCTCGGCTCAGCGCTCTTCAGCAACATCTCACTCGAGTACGCCCCGAAAAACGTGCGCGCACGCGATCTCGCTGCTCGTCTCGAAAAGGTCCCCGCCTTTCTCAGTCAGGCGACGCGGAATCTCAACGCGTCCAATGAGATCTTTCGGCGCGTCGCGATCGAGTCGGTCGAGGGAGTACGCGATCTCGTAAAGAATATGGGAGCCGATTTCGTGCGCGGCACGCCGTCCGCATCGAGGTACATGAAGGCACAACCGGCCGCACTCGCTGCGCTCGACGCGTACTCACGGTTCGTAAGCCAGGAGCTCCCGCGTCGGACGCAACGCGACTGGCGTCTGGGCAAGGAGAAATTCGACTCCAAGTTCCGCTACTACCTCCAGGTGAGCGGCACGCCGAACGATCTGCGGCGCGTCGCCGAGGACAGCATGCGCACCACGCGGCAGGAGATGCTGAGACTGGCCGAGCCTCTCCATAAGCAGTGGTTCCCGTCGCACTCGCACACAGATGTGTCGGGTGACGCCTACCTCAATGCTGTCGTCGGCGAAGTCATGGCTCGCATCGGCGCGGAACACGCGCACCGCGACTCGCTTGTGCAGCAGGGTGAGAAGGATGTGGCGATGCTTCAGCGATTCGTTCGCGATAAGCGCATTCTGTCGCTCACCGATTTCTCGAATCTCCGCGTGATTCCCACGCCGCTCTTCATGCGCGGCATCTATGGAGTAGCGGGTGCCGTTTTCGCGCCAGCTCTCGAGCCGGCCTTGTCGACCTTCTACTGGGTGACGCCGATTCCCAGCGATTGGACAGCCGAGCGCTCGGAGTCAAAGATGCGGGAGTACAACAACTACAAGTTCCTGCAGCTAAGTATTCACGAGGCGGTTCCCGGGCACGCGGTGCAGGGAGAGTACGCGAACCGCGTCACTCCCGAGTGGCGTCGGCTGCTGCGCGTGATCTACGGGAATACTCCGTACATCGAAGGCTGGGCTGTGTACGCCGAGCACATGATGGAAGCCGCGGGAGCGAACGCGGGTGACCCGGTGAAGATGCGTCTCAATGCTCTGAAGGGGATGCTTCGCATCTATACGAACACTATCATCGACGTCAGGCTGCACACGATGCAGATGCCAGGTGATTCAGCCGTTGCGATGATGATGCGCGACGGATTCCAGGAGCGTCCCGAGGCCGAGGCGAAGCTGCAGCGCGCGCAGCTCGACTACGTGCAGCTGATGACCTACATGGCCGGAGTGCAGGAATGGACGAACCTCCGACGCGACGTCGAACGAACGGAGGGCTCGCGGTTTAATCAGTGCCGGTACCATGATCGGGTGCTGCTCTACGGGCCGGTCCCGGTCCCAACCGTGAGGAAGCTCTACATGGCGCGCGTCGCGCCAACGGCTAAGGCACCGCCATCCCGCTGCGGCCCTTAGGCGGATGCGTCACTGAAGAGGAAGCGACCACGAAGAACACGAAGGGCACAAGAGCTGCTTTAGGGGGAACAGCTCCCGCGGGGAAGTGAAGGACCTGTTTATCCCTTTACCCCGCGCCGATCGACGAGGCCCGCCTCGAGCGACACCCGCTGATCGTGCGGCTCTATAGGAATCGGAAACTCCGTCTGACGGTTCCATCCCAGCGAGTACGCCCGCACGCGAATCATCGCCGAGCGTGCTTCAGCCGGATCTCCGAAAGGAGTTTTGCGCCAGCGGTAGCTCTGTGGAAGGATCTGCGACGTGAGACGGAGGCTCGCCATCGAAGTGTGAGACGTCAGCGCGACGAACGCACTTCCCCCCTCACGTGCCGACCGCGACAGACGCACCATCTCCGTCCCCACGGGCTCAGCGCCGGCGAGCACTAACAGAGAGAAGCCTCCACAGTGCACCAATTCCTCCGCACACCGAAGCGAATTGATGCGACTCGCGGGACGAACGAGCACCGGCCCTTCCGCCCAGAACGCGCCGGAAATGGTGCCGAGTGCGTCGATCCACGCCGCGCGCTCGCCATTGGCGACAGTCGTGTGGCATGCCGCGCGCAGAACCGCGGTCGCTCCTCCTCGAGGAAGCCACACCGAGAGGCGGCCTCGTGGCAGTCCGCCGCCAGG
>DASQFN010000032.1 GCA_035633115.1 Gemmatimonadaceae bacterium
CTGGCTCCTTCGGATGGTCTCGCGGATACAAGGCCTGGCTCGCCGCGGGTATCGGCACCAGCGTCAAGGCAGCCATGCACGCCGCCATCGCCATCATGCGGCCGAAAAACCGATTCCACACCTGACACCTCTCTTTTGAGAACTCGTCCAAACGCGATCTAGACCCAGTACAAGCGCGTTTGCGGCTCGGTGAGTAAACGAAACGCTCGAAATGTCCGTACCTCATAGCAGAGTTTCACGGCGACCAAACCAGAACTCTGAGACGCGGAGGACATTTCGAGTGCATACAAGTAGACACAAGAAACTGGCGCGGCGCAAACGACGAATTGAGCGGCGACTGCGACCTCGGACCTGGAAGGCGCAAGCGATGCCGATGTATCGAGCCCGCAACATTGAGTACGAGCACAGTGATCGGGTGCGGGGGCTGGCGACTGGCGGGATCGGCGCGATGCATCAATTGGCCCAGCACACGGGGTTGGTGGACGCGATCGATCAGCACGTGGAGTTATTGAAAGCGCCGCTGCCGTATCACGAATCGGATCACGTGCTCGGCATTGCGTACAACGTGCTGTGCGGTGGCAGCTGCTTGCAGGATATCGAGCTCCGTCGACAGGATGAGGTGTATCTGGATGCGCTGGGGGCGCAGCGCGTCCCGGACCCGACGACTGCGGGGGATTTCTGCCGGCGGTTTGACGAAGGCGCGATCGAAGCCTTGCAGACGGCGATCAACGAAACGCGGGTGCGGGTCTGGCGGACGCAACCGGCCGCGTTTTTTGAGGAGGCGTTCATCGACGCGGACGGCACACTGGCCGAGACCACCGGCCAATGCAAGGAGGGCATGGATATCGCCTACAACGGGGTCTGGGGGTATCACCCGTTGGTGGTGTCGCTCGCGAACACGCAGGAGCCGTTGTATCTGGTCAACCGGAGCGGCAATCGGCCCTCGTCGGAGGGCGCGGCAGAACGGTACGATCAGGCGCGGGCGCTGTGTCGCGAGGCGGGGTTCCAGCGCGTCACGTTTCGCGGCGATACGGATTTCAGCCAAACGGGCCACCTGGATCGCTGGGATGGCGAGGGCGTCCGCTTTGTGTTCGGCTACGATGCGCGGGCCAACGTGATCGCGGCCGCGGAGGCGCTGCCGGCGCCCGCGTGGCAGCGGTTGGTGCGGCGGCCGCCCTACGAGGTGCAGACCGAACCGCGCGCACGCCGCCCCAACGTCAAGGAGGCGACCATCGTCGCGCGCGAGTTCCAGAACCTGCGGCTGGAGGCGGAGGCCGTCGCCGAGTTTCCCTACCGCCCGACCGCGTGCGCGACGACCTTTCGCATGGTGGTCGTCCGGAAAAACATCTCGGTGCTGCAAGGCGAGCACCGGTTGTTCGACCAGATCCGTTACTTCTTCTATCTCACCAACGATCGCTCGACCGCGCTCCCGGATCTGGTCTTCCTGGCGAATGACCGCTGCAATCAAGAGAACCTGATCGATCAACTCAAGCACGGGGTGGGGGCGACGCGGATGCCGGTGGACACGCTGCTCAGCAACTGGGCGTACATGGTGATGGCGGCGCTCGCGTGGACGCTGAAGGCCTGGTTCGCGCTGCGGTTGCCGGAGACGGGGCGCTGGGCCGGACGGTACGCCGCCGAGAAGGCGGCCGTGTTGCGCATGGAATTCAAAGCGTTTCTACAGGGGTTCATGCTGATGCCCGTCCAAGTCGTGCGCACGAGTCGCCGCCTCGTCTTTCGTTTGCTCGCCTGGAATCCGTGGCAGGCCGTCTTTCTCCGCGGGTTCGATCAGTTGCGCGCGCCGCTGCGATGCTGAAGGGCGGCTCTGAAACCGGGATAGAGAGGCCCGGATGCACCCAACGCGTTATCACGCGTCGTGGAGGATCAGTCGACAGATACAATCGAGCCGGAACCGCAAGCGGACATCGTGCCGACGGGCGAGGTCCGCGCGCGATTTCTCCGCGATTCACGTCATCGACCGAGCCGCAAACGCGCTTGTTTTGGGCCTAGGCGGCAAATCCCGAGAATGGGAGCGTCCAACCTTTCGCAGTACCCCGTACCGCTACCACCCTTCCCGACTCTCGACGCGCTCGCGATCGCTAGCCGCCGAGGCCCTCGAGCAGCAGCTCGAGTTCGGCGATCGCCTCGAGATCGCGCGCTTCACGTGGATCAACCACTCAAGATTCAGGCA
>DASQFN010000033.1 GCA_035633115.1 Gemmatimonadaceae bacterium
AGGTCTCGTGCGCGAGCCGCCGGTCGGTAACTACTTTGAGACGACTGAGCCGTCACTCGCTCGAACCATTGCGAGCCTTAACGAGACCGAGTTGGTTTACGCGCCTGAAACCCGCACCAAGTATTCAAACGCGGCGATAGCGACGGTCGGCTTCGTGCTTGAGCGAACCGAAGGGCAGCCGTTCGCGAAATACCTCAAGCACGCAGTGCTTGATCCCCTCGGCCTTGAGCGCAGCAGCTTCGAGCCTACGCCGGAGATCACGAAGGACCTGGCGAAGGCTTATATGTGGACCATCGATGGCCGCGTCTTTGAGGCGCCCACGTTTGAACTCGGCATCAGCCCTGCCGGCAGCATGTACACAACGGTCACAGACATGGGACGTTTCATGAGCGCGCTGTTCGCCGGTGGGCGTGGCTCGAAAGGACAGATGCTGGGGGCCTCAACGATTGACGAGATGTGGACTCCGCAGTTCGCGCCGCCAGGACAGAAAACAGGATACGGTATCGGCTTTGGCGTGCGCGAACTTGAGGGCCGTCGCACAGTCGGTCATGGCGGAGCTATTTACGGTTTTGCAACTACGCTGAAGGTCATGCCTGACGACAAGCTCGGCGTGGTCGTCGTGACGACCAAGGATGCCGCGAACGCGGTGACGAATCGGGTCGCCAATTTCGCTTTGACGGTCATGCTCGCCGTGCGCCAGGGCAAACCCATCCCGCAGCCGGAAATCACTTCGCCCATCGATCCTGAGCTTGTGCGCCGAATTGCCGGGCGCTACGTAAACGGTCCAAATGGCGTCGATTTGATCGAGGGCGCCGGCAAACTTTCCAAACTCAGTAGCGCCGGCGGAGAGCAAGTGCGGCTGCGAACACTCGGCGACGCGCTTATCGTTGATGACAAGCTCGCTTACGGCGAGAAAATACTGGTTCGCGACAATGCAATTGTCATCGGCAACGAAGCGTTCAAGCGCGTCGAAGTTCCTCGACCTCAACCTGCGCCGGTGCGGTGGCGCGGACTGATAGGCGAGTACGGATGGGATCACGACATCCTTTACATCTTCGAGAAGGACGCCAAGCTCTGGGCCTTGATTGAGTGGTTCGAGTTCGACCCGCTTGAGCAAGTCTCGGAGAACGTCTTCAAATTTCCGGTCCGAGGACTCTACGACGGAGAGCGGCTCATCTTCACGCGCGACAAAACTGAACGCGCGACTCAGGTCGAGGCAGCCAGCGTCGTCTTCAAACGCCGCCACGTAGGGCCGGAGGAAGGTGCCGGGCAGCTTCGCATCGTGCCGCTCAGACCGGTCAGCGAATTGCTGAAAGAGGCGCTCGCAGCTCAGCCGCCGAAAGAAGCCGGAGAGTTTCGCCAGCCGGATCTGGTTGAACTCAACCGTCTTGATACGACCATCAAGCTGGAGATCCGTTACGCGACGACTAACAACTTTCTGGGTAACATCTTTTACTCCGAGCCGCGTGCCTTTTTGCAACGTCCTGCCGCTGAGGCGCTCGTCCGCGCTCATCGAAAACTAAAAGAGCAAGGCTACGGGTTGCTCATCCATGATGCGTACCGGCCGTGGTATGTCACCAAAGTGTTCTGGGATGCGACCCCGGAAGACAAGAAGCTTTTCGTGGCTGACCCGTCAAAGGGTTCGCGGCACAATCGCGGCGCCGCAGTTGATCTAACGCTTTACGATCTGAACACCGGACAACCTGTTGAGATGGTAGGGACGTATGACGAGACCACTGATCGCTCATACCCTGAATATCCCGGCGGGACCTCACTCCAACGTTGGCACCG
>DASQFN010000034.1 GCA_035633115.1 Gemmatimonadaceae bacterium
AGGGCCGTGCCCACCCATTGAAGCAAACTGAAGGTTACGAACCTTCTTTCAGCCTGATTCGTGCGGACTCCAGGCATGCAATGAAAGGAGATTCGTATGTCCGACGCACTTCCCCTTCCGCCTCGTCCCAACCTTGAGCAATACAAGAAGCTCGCAAAAGACTTCCAACACGCTTGCAAGTCGAGCGAGCCCGGCGCGATTCGCGGCTGGGCCGCGCGCTGGGCGGAAAACATTGCCCGGCTGCAAGGCCTGGAGATCACACCTCAAGTCCAACGACAGATCGACAGCGAAGCGGAACGGATCGAGGAACACTGGCACAAGTTCAAGAAGATGAATGAACGCGCTGCGCGGTGCACGCTGGCCGACGCGCAGTTCTTCGTCGCGGGCGGCCACGGCTTCGCGAGCTGGCCGAATTTTGCCAAGCACCTTGAAGAGCTAGCGCGTGCTAGTTCGCCGGTCTCGAAGTTTGAAGCGGCCGTGGACGCGATCGTCAGCGGCGACGCAGCGACGCTCGAGCTGCTGCTGAGCGAGAATCCTGAGCTGGTGCGGGCGCGTTCGACGCGTGAACATCGCTCGACCCTACTACATTATGTCTCGGCGAACGGCGTCGAGGACTTCCGCCAGAAGACGCCGAAGAACATTGTCGAGATCACCAAGCTGCTGCTGAAGGCCGGCGCCGATGTAAATGCGGAATCAGCCGCGTATGGCGGCCGGTCGACAACGCTGGGATTGACGGCGACGAGTTGGCACCCAGAAAACGCCGGCGTGCAGCTCCCGCTGATGGATCTGTTGATCGAGCATGGCGCAATGATCGACGGTTCGGACGGAGGCAGCGCGGTCAACGGCTGCCTCCATAACGGGCGCGGGGAGGCGGCGGAATTCTTCGCGAGTCGCGGCTCGCGGTTAGACCTGGAAGGAGCGGCCGGAGTCGGGCGGCTCGACGTTGTCAAAAGCTTCTTTAAGGATGACGGCAGCCTGAAGTCACCCGCGACGCAGGAACAAATGAAGGACGGATTCGCTTGGGCCTGTGAATTTGGCCGAACCCGTGTCGTCGATTTCCTGTTGCAAAGAGGTATGAAGGTGGACGCGAAGCTCAAGCATGACGGCGAGACCGGCCTGCACTGGGCCGCATACGAGGGACACGTCGACACCGTCAAGCTACTCCTCGATCGCGGTGCACCAATCGACGTGAAAGACGAAAGTTATGGTGGAACACCCCTGGGGTGGGCGCTGTATGGTTGGGGTGCCCCGGAACGCGCCCAACGCGTAGACTACTACGAAGTGGTCACGCTGCTGGTGCGGACAGGCGCAAAACTGGACCTGGAGTGGTATGAGGACAATGAAGAACGGCGACGCGCCGCAGAGAAAATGCGGTCCGACCGGCGCATGCTCGCGGCGCTCCGAGGCGAGATGCCTGAGTAATCTGATGACCCCAACGCTCTCGCCAAAACTGTTCGTAACGACTTCTGTATATTCCGAAACCATTCGCATCCTCTCTTGTGCGTATTCGCATCGACTTCTAAAACTCAGATATTATTTCTTATTATTGCTCTTCTTCTCTCTCTTTCTCGGATGGAATGAAATGGAATTCGACCTGCGCGGAATCACAACCGCGGATTAGAGAGATTATCCGGCATGAAGTCCCAATGCGGGTTTCTAAAATTCATCATTCGTTTTGGGTTTCTCGCCCAGGGCGCGGTTTATCTCGCCGTAGGGTTGCTGGCCCTGCAGGTCGCGGTTGGTTTCGGCGGCGAAACGGGTGACACGAAAGGAGCTCTTGAGGAAATCGGCCGGCGCCCATTCGGGGGAACGCTTCTGGTAATCCTCGCCGTCGGCTTGCTGCACTATTCGGCGTGGAAGTTTGTGGAGGCGTTCAAGGATCCCGAAAACGTCGGCAAAGGCCTCCGGGTGTTGTACGGTGCCAGCGGCTTTCTCCATATCTATCTCGCATACATGGCGGCGAGGACAGTCCTGTCGGGGCTCGGCGTGATAGGCGGCGGGAAGAGTGGGGATCAATCCGCGCAGTCGGGGACGAGCTGGCTGATGTCGCAGGGGTTCGGACGCTGGCTGGTTGGGGCCGTGGGCGTGGTGGCCTTTGGGATCAGCATCAGTCAGCTCCTGGTGGCCTACCGGGCGAAGTTCCGCGAGAAACTCGCGCTGCGCGACATGCATGCTTGGGAGAGGATTGCGATGATCACTCTCGGCCGGATGGGCTTTTGCGCGCGGGCTTTGCTGATCGCACTTGTCGGCCTGTTTCTCGTGCAAGCGGCCGTAAATTCCGATCCCGATAACGCGGGCGGCATGGCAAAGGCGCTTGCGACTCTGATGGAACAACCTTTCGGCCCGTGGCTGCTCGGCGCCACCGCCGCTGGTTTGATTGCCCACGGCTTGTTCACCTGGGCCATGATGCGTTACCGCGATCTGGGCGGGGACGGATGAGGGGGCGATCTATCCTCTCGCATTTCCGCAGGAGATGCTGGTGAGGCGCGCCGCGGTCCAGTGGATCCGCAACGGGCCGGAGGGCGGATGACGGACGGACAGTTGGACGGTCGGACGCAGCGGTGCGAAGAGCTAAGCGGGAAGGGTAAGGCGCTGTCGAACGGGGTTCAGCCGGACGCGATCGATGCTGGGCCGCGTCGGGTCGCGCGCAAGCGCGTCGTAGCGGCATGCCTAACCCTGCGCTGCACCTGACCGCGGCGGCAGGGGTGCGTCGGCGGGAGAACAATTCCACGACTGAGGCAACGAGCGGCGCTCTCGCCAAAACCGTTCGTATCGTCTTCTGTATTTTCTGAAACCGTACGCATCGACTCTTGCACGCATTCGCATCCACTTCTGTGAAAGAACCCCGACTTGGCCCTCTCATTGATTCCTTAAGACCGAGGTTTCTTTAGGTCGTTACCGTGATAATTGAAAAATGCAAGTGACCACAAATGCGGCGTTCCATCGAGCTTCCAGTTCGCTGGCCTGCTTAATCGAGTTAACGTAAGCCTCCTCTGTGCGAGTGCTATAATGACGCAGTCGGATGACTTCGCGGACTTGGTTGAGCAGCGGAGATTTAGGCATGAGGATTTTCCTTCTCTTGAGGTGATGAGGATGGAAGGGCGAGGTTATCTTACGCAAGATGGCCGCAAAAGAACTCAGAGTGCTAGACGGCTCCTGGCGGTAAAAGTAGACCACAGGCGCAAACTACCGGCAATAGCGGTCTAGCCGACAATTACCGCCATTGGCGGCCCAATCCTATTCGTTGGGCCGCGCCGGAGTCTTGGCTCTATCGATGCGCAAGCTCGTCTCAAGTGGTAGTCCCTATGAACCGAAGGTCGGCATTTCGCGCGCGGTGCGCGTGGGCTCGATCGTGACTGTCGCGGGCACTGCGCCGCTTGGCCTCGATGGCCGCACAGTGGGGCGGGGGGATCCGGCAGCGCAGGCCCGCCGTTGCCTTGAAATCATCGCCGCCGCGCTCGAGGGAGCCGGGGCTTCACTGCGTCATGTCGTGCGCACTCGGATCTTGCTCACCCGCATTGACGACTGGCAGGCGGTGGCCAGCGTGCACGGCGAGTTCTTTCGCGACATTCGTCCTGTCAACACGATCATGCAGGTGTCGCGCTTCATCGATCCTGACTGGTTGGTGGAGATCGAGGCGGACGCCGTCGTAGATGATACCAGCGGAGCGGCCCAACAAATCGTTGCGGGTGAGCCGCGGTAGCGCGTCTCTCAACTTGAAAGATAGAATCACGGGTTGTGTGCCGCCGCGCGGCCACCTGAACTCAATCGTTAGGCCGCTAACTTGGATGGTATTTCTAATCGATCAATGTCCAAATCGCCATTCACGATCGAACCTCTGACGCCTGCTGACAGTCAGTGGGTGAGACAATTCATTGTTAAGCGTTGGCTTGCCGAAACTGTTGTTGCTCACGGCCAGGAATTCTATCCGCATCGGCTCCCCGGCTTTGTGGCCGTCTCGGACATAGAGCGTGTTGGACTGGTGACTTACCTCATCGATGGCGGCAATTGTGAAATCATTACGCTCGACAGCTTGCGTCCCGGCCTGGGCGTTGGCACGGCTTTAATCGAGGCGGTCAAAGCAATAGCGCAGGAGGCGGGATGTGACAGGTTGTGGCTAATGACAACCAACGACAATCTT
>DASQFN010000035.1 GCA_035633115.1 Gemmatimonadaceae bacterium
CACATGGCCGGTGATCGTGCCCCCTTTCAGTGCAACGAGCGAAATGGCCGCGTCGCCATCCGCGCGAAGCTGGTCGACCAGGCGCGCCTCGTCGGGCTGGCCGAACGCCTGTTCCACCAGCAGGGCGATGGCTGCGCGATCCCGTTCCTGTTCATCGCGGATGTGCATCGGGACGCAATATCAGCAATCGGGGCGGGCGGAAATGGGATAGGCCGGTGAGAGGCGCCTGGCGCCTTCGCGCATCAGGGCGAGCCGAGGACGGGTCCGGTGATGTTCTGGCTCGTCACCGCGCCGACGCCTAGCCCGGATTTCTCACCAGCGCATCGGAGTGGGTGAGGTTAAGGCGTGACTTGCGGCGGATTGGAAGCGGAAACGGCGACGGAGACGCGGGGATGCCTTGCGCCGGCCTGGGGCGTCGAAGCGGTGTGGTGTTGGCGGTCTGCGGGAGGGGCTTCGGCGGGGCGATGACGGCGCGTCAGCCGCATAATCGGCGATGCGCGAGGCGGAAGACGGCGGCGTAAGGACAGGCGGAGGTCATGGCGATGCGGACGCGCCGGACACTGACGGTCACCAGCGCGCCGATCTTGAGGAGCTTGGCCCGGATTGTTCCGCAGGTGGCGCGGGCGAGCTCGGTGTGGGCGAGCGCGCGCCGGCGCAAGGCGCTCAGGAGCGCATAGGCCATCGAGGCGAACCACAGGCGCAACTGGTTGGCGCGCATCGTCGCCGCACTGGTGCGATCGGCGAACAGATCGAGCTGGCACTCCTTGATCCGGTTCTCCATGTCGCCGCGGGCGCAATAGAGCTTCTCGTAAAGCGTCCGCGCGGCGATCTCGCGGGGCTTGAGCGAGGTGACGACGAAGCGCGGGTTCGCGCCGCCCTTGCCACGGCCCGGCATCCATTCGGCCTTGGCGACGACGCGCCGGCGTCGGCTCCAGCTGTCCCGTGTCGTCCAGTGGAAGTCGGCGAAGCGCCGCTCGGGCCGGCCGGAGCGCTGCGCCGCCTCCTCCGCCCAGGCGAGATCGATGTAGATGCGGTCGACCAGCCGGGCGTTCCTCGCCAGCCCGAAGACATAGTCGACGTCGTTCGCCTCGGCCCAGGCCATGATCTCCTCGCGCGCGAAGCCGCTGTCGGCGCGCAGCAGCACCTTCACCCGCGGCCATGCCGCGCGGATCTGCCCGACGATGCGGGCGATCTCCGGGACCGCGCCGGCGCTGGCGTCGATGTTCGCGCGCCGGAGCTTCGCCGCCAGCAGGTGATCGCCGCAGAACACGTAGAGCGGCAGATAGCAGTAGCAGTCGTAATAGCCGTGGAAGAACCGGCCCTCCTGGCGGCCGTGGATCGGATCGTCGGTGGCGTCGAGGTCGAGCGTGATCCGCGCCGGCGGCTTGTCGTGGGCGTCGAGGAAGAGATCGACGAACAGATCCTCGACCGCCGCCGGATCGTGGCCGATGCGGCGATAGCGATGCGCCCCCTCGGGCGCGTGCTCGAGCCGGTTGAGCGTGCTCTTGCCCGCGAGCGGCGCGAGGCCTGGGCGTTTTGCTTCGAGCCGGCCAAGCACGGCGCCAAGCGCAGGGTCGCGGCGCAGCTCGTCATGGTCGATCAGATCCTCGTAGCCGAGCGCGACGGCGAACACGCGCTGGCCGACCAGCGTCGGCAGGTCGTGGGCGACCCGGCCGGGAGCGCGGCCGTCCGAGAAGCAGGCCGCGAAGCGGTCAACGAGCCCGATCGCCCGGTCGGTCGCGCCGAGGAGCAGCGCCCCGGCGTCCGAGGTGATCGCCCCGCCGCCGAAATCCGCCACAAGATCGCGGCGATCGAGCCGTGCAAACAGCATCGGCTCCGCGCTACACTCCGTCTGCATCGGGGTTGCTCCTGCTCACGGGTCAAGTCTTTGTGGTAGAAGCACTTTCCCACGATCAGGCCCCCGATGCACCTACCCCTCGTGAGAAATCCGGGCTAGTCGAGTGGCGGAAACGGATATATTACTCCGCGTTCTCTAAGCGCACTTTCGAACTTCCGGACTTTATAGCGCCCAGACCTTCAACGCGAGATCGGCAAGGTCCTTCTGACGCGCCTCAATTACGACCTTCGTCCAATCAGCCGACCCTGCAATAGCCTTGTTCAGGTTCAATTCGGAGCTGGCAATGATGGGCTTTTTATCGCTCCAAGGCTTGTTGCCGATCTTGTTATTCTTACCCTTCTGCAAAAGGGTCATATTGCCAATTCGGTAGGCGTAAAGGCTTGCGTCGTCGGGTGAAAAAAACGGCCATTCACCCGCCTTGGGTTTTTGCGGCAATATGTGCTCTAAGTTTACTTCGTCAACATCTTTATTTGGGACGAGCTCCGGCTCTTTTTCGTTGCGAAGTGCGCGCTCGATCGCTGACAGCATGTACCGCGCAAGCGCGTTTCCGGTTGTGCGGAATCGCTCAAAACTC
>DASQFN010000036.1 GCA_035633115.1 Gemmatimonadaceae bacterium
GTCGTATTTCGACTTGTCCAATCCGCTCGGTGAGAAATGCACGATGATCGCCATGTGTCATGCTCCTTTCGTTGGTTCAGACTGCTAAAGGCTCGATCCGGCGCAGCCTTGCGGCGGAGATCGAGTGCAAGGAATTGTAACCCCTTTCGCGTACGTCACAGCGCCGGGAGCACGGAAGCCCTACGGATCGACGCCACAGCAATCTCCGTTTGACGCCGAACGACTTGCGCTTCAGCCGCGAAGGCGCGGCGAGGCGTTCGTGTTTTCCCGACTGTCAGACGCGCCTTCGACGGCTGCAAGCGCCGGTTAGGCCGCCGTCGGCCGCCCACAGTAAGGCGGTGCGCGGCGCGTTGTTTGCCAGCACCAACCGTCACGATGCACAGTCGTTTGGCGTCATCGCCTGAACTGCTCCAGGATCTTCGCGTCGACCCAGTACACGTCTCCGGCAGTCGCCGCACCCCAGGACGCACCTTGGCGCCGGCTGAAAAAGAGAAACCTGCCATCCGGCGTAACCATCGGACAGAAGTCGACCTGAGCCGTGTTGATGGTGGGGCCGAGGTGCGCGGGCTCGTTCCACCCACCGCCGGTGCGCCGGAACGACACGAAGAGGTCACCACCTCCGAGACTGGGCGGACGGCCGGACGCCATGACCATGTAACTCTCGTCCGGTGATACGTATGTATCTCCTACTCCGAATTCGCTGTTGATGGGTGGGGGCACAAGCACCGGCGCCGCTAAGCTCCCGTCCGCGAGCCGCTGCGCTCTGTACAGACTGCTGCGCGGCCCGAGGCCTCCCGGCCGATTTGACGTGAAGTACAAGCTGCCGTCCCCGACGATCACCGGGTAGACTTCGCTCGCCTCGGTGCTGATCGGCGGCGGCAGCACCTCCGCGGTCGACCACCGTCCGTTGATGCGTCTGCTGCGCCAGATGTCTGAGTTCCCGACGCCGGCTGGGTGGTTGCCGAGAAAGTACAGCTCACGTCCGTCAGGTGACACCGCCATATCGTCGGCTACCGCCCGGCGTTGGTCCGGGAACAGCAGCAGCGGACGCGGGGCGGTCCACATGCCGTCGACGAGCTCCGAGTGGTACATGGTCTGAACACCATCGATCAGCCGTGCGAAGAAGAACTCCTTCAAGTCCGGCGTGAACACACCGTTCAGTTCGATGGCGTCGGTACTCACTGTCCCGGGTGCGAACCGCTCGGGCGTAAGGCCCGGTACTGGCTGACCGAGATACGGAGATGGCTTTGCGCCCTGAGATGCAGACGCGGGCATGTCATGTTGCGGCCCGAGGGACGCACGCACAAGGCTGCCCAACATCAGGCAGGTGGGCAGGAGCAGGAAGTGGCGGCTCATGTGAACGGCACCTCTCAAGGTTCGAGTGGACTGTCGACGGGTGACCTCGACATCTGTCGGCCTAACGGTCCGCCGTTCTGCTGCGCCGCATATCATGATTGGCGCACATGGCGAAGCACATGTGCGCCCCTCCACCAGAGTCTGCGGCGTCTGCAGCAACGGCTTGTTAGGCCGCCGGCTTGAAGCGCTGCATGGCAAAGCCTCCCCTCCTCATCAGCGGTAAACGACTTCGCTGTCGAAGTATGTCCGGCGACGGAGACCGTGGATGGGCTTATCGGACTCTGGGCTCCAGCTGACGCAGAATGTCACGCACGGCGTCCACGACGATTTGTGGCTCGTCCCGCGGGATCAGATGACCGCTACGCTCGGCCACGCGGAGTCTCGCGGTCGGTGTTCGTTCGACCCACCGCTGGTGCTCTTGGGTCCAGATTCTCGCCATCTCCGGAGGGGCCCCGTCCCATTTCGAGCGTGTGAAGAGCACGATGGGGATCGGAGGCAGCGGATCGGATGCGGCCGCCTGTGCGAGCGTCGTGTCAACGGCCGCGCGTGCGGCTCCTTTGGGTGCGTCGGGTGCCTGATCGAGCATCGCGTAGAGCTCCGGCAGCTCACGCCTCACTCGCTCGTAAAAGAGTTCTGGAGCCGGATCCAGTAGAACGAGCCCCACTACTTCGCTCGGGAACATGCTGGTGAACACGCGCGCGTACAGGCCGCCCATCGAATGCGCAACAAACAGATACGGGGGGCGCACGCCCGCTAACTCCAAGGCGGCACGAAGTTCCGTGGCGACGCGGTGTGCGGTCTCGGCCTTCGCACACCTTACTGACCTACCCAGGCCCGGCCGATCATACGACACAACGCGTGCGAACGGTGCGAGCGCCGGCTGGACCCGTTCCCACTGCCTCAGTGACCAGCCGCCGCCCGCTTCCAGCACTACGGTGATCGGTCCGGCACCGGCGATCGACAAGTGCATGGCGTGCCCATCGACCTCCACCTGACGCGACTCCCCCAGACTCTGGGCGGCACCCGACCGGGCCAGTAGGAGCAGCGCAATCAGAATTGAAACCGGGCGACATCTAGCCATTGAGCACTCCAGCGACGGCCGCACCGGGCGGCCTAACTCTCTATTCACTTGCACAGGATACTACCCCTGATTCCGCGAACGCGGCAAGACTCGTCGTAATATCTGCTACTCACCGCCCAACCGGTCCGCCGGACTCCGGACGCCTAACCCTCCGCGGTTCAGCACGTGGGTGTAGATCATCGTCGTACTGACGTCCGTGTGTCCGAGCAGTTCTTGGCAAGCGTCCGAATGTCGTACCCGTCTTCCAGCAGGTGAGTCGCGAAGGAGTGCC